>SLSB01000685.1 GCA_007130675.1 Candidatus Hydrogenedentota bacterium
GCTGTCGATTAAGAGCAGGTAAGAAAACCTGCTCCCCTTAACCGGAGAATCGGTTGATCACGTGTCGGAATCCTCGATCCCGTCCTGGATCCGCAAATGGCGGCGGCTTTTCTTAATACGCTCTGTTACGACGGCAGCGCTACGGCACAACCCCTTGCCCGGTGTCTTTGTCGAGCGCCTCCTCGGAATATTCCTTGAGCTTGTTGCGCAGGGTGCGCACACTGATCCCGAGAACCTCGGCCGCGCGCGTGCGGTTGCCCCCGCAATGCTTAATTGTGCGCAAGATGAGGTGTTTTTCCATTTCCGCCACTGTGGTACCGAGCGGTACGCTGACGGCGCCGCTGCCGGGTTTCTCGACGGGCACGGGCATGCCCAGAGAGAAATGCTCGGGCTCCAGCATCCGTTCTCTGGACAACACCACGGCGCGCTCGACCGAATTCTGAAGCTCGCGAACATTGCCCGGCCACTGGTATTCGGCAAACATCTGCCGGACCGCGGGGGTGAACCCCTGAATGTCACGGCCATTCTCGTGGGTATAGCGTTTGAGGAAATAGTCCATCAAAGCCGCGATGTCTTCACGCCTTTCGCGCAGCGGAGGCAGGTAGATGGGAATCACGTTGAGCCGGAAAAACAGATCTTCGCGAAAATGGCCGTCTGCCAGAGCCTGCTCGAGGTCACGGTTCGAGGTGCTGATAATGCGCGTGTCGACTTGAATGGACGTGTTGCCGCCAACGCGCTCGAACTCGCGTTCCTGCAAAACGCGCAAAATCTTCGGTTGAAGTTCGGAGCTGATTTCGCTGACCTCGTCAAGCAGCAGCGTGCCGTGGTGTGCCAGCTCGAAACGGCCGATTTTACGGTCGTGCGCACCCGTAAACGCGCCCTTCTCGTGGCCAAACAATTCGCTCTCGAGCAACCCCGCCGAGAGCGCGGCACAGTTCACTTTGATGAAGGGCTTGTCGCGACGTACGCTTCGATAGTGCAGGGCGCGGGCCACAAGTTCCTTGCCCGTGCCGCTTTCGCCGCGAATAAGCACCGTTGCGCGGCTGTCTGCCACACGGCGGATGCTGTCGTATACCGCGGCCATGGCCGGGCTTTCGCCCACCATGGATTCGAAATCGTAGTGCAGGTTCAACTCGCCACGAAGGTAGCGATTTTCCTGAGTCAAGCGTTCATGCTCGAGCACCCGCGATACGGCAACCTCGAGTTCGTCCGGCGTGAACGGTTTCATCACATAATCCGCCGCGCCTTCCTTGAGCGCGGCGACCGCCGTTTCGACCGTCCCGTACGCCGTCATGATAATGCAATGGGTGCCCGGACTTTCCTCCCGCACCCGCCGAAGCACCTCGAGGCCGTCCATCGGTTCCATGCGCAGGTCGGTGATGAGCACGTCGTAGAATGTGCGTCGCACACACTCGAGCCCCGCAGGGCCGTTGGTGCATACGTCCACCTCGTGTCCCGCGCGCACAAGCGCTTCCTGGACGTAATCGCCCATCAGCGGTTCATCATCAATCACCAATATCTGAGCTCGCGACATGCTTTCACTCCTGAAATCAATAACAGGTCAATACAATGCGGTTATCCGCGGTCAAGGCCTGCCCACACGCGCCAGACGCACATGGAAGCGCGCGCCTTCGCCCTCGATGCTTTCGGCCCAGAGACTGCCGCCGTGGGCCTCGATGATCTTGGCGGCAACAGCCAGTCCCAGTCCGGTGCCTTTTTCGCGCGTGGTGTAGAACGGCGAGAACACCTTTTCGATAAGCGCGGGGGCTATTCCGCGCCCAGTGTCACTGACGGTCACTACAAGCGAACCTGCCTCGCCCGCGCACGTGATGGACACCTCTCCGTGTCCTTCGATGCTTTGCACTGCATTCTGCACGAGATTCAACAGCACCTGGCGCAGCTTCAAGCGATCCGCCAGCACAAAATGCTCCTTTTCCACAACGTTGCGCATGCGTACGCCCTCGGGAATCTTCTCCAGATACCGGAGGACCGTGTCCACCGTCTCAGCACAATTGACCGGTTCGAGGTTGAGTTGCACGGGCCGCGTGTACTCGAGGAGATCGGATACCACCATCTCAAGCTGATTGGCGCCTTCCATGATTTTGGCCACCAAGCGTGCGCGCGGATCCTCGGCCTCGACGTCGCGCGACAACAGTGCTGCGTAGCCTTTGAGCCCGCCCAAGGGGTTGCGAATCTCATGCGCCACCGTCGCGGCCATTTCCCCGAGCGCGGCAAGGCGGTCCTTCTGGCGCACCCGCTGCCGCAGCGCCTCGACCTCGGTAAGGTCTTCGAACACTTTTACGGTGCCGATGCGCGCATGGTTGCGATCCGCCATCGGCGCATCCCGTTCGCTTACGGGGAACGTGCGGCCGTCCTTCGTGCGCAGTTCCATGGGATGCCGCCCGCCGGGAGGGGCCGCAAACTCGCGCCCGAAGACCTCATGGAAACCGCGGCCCACGACCTCGTTCGCGTCGTAGCCGAGCACGTCGCACGCCGCGCGATTGAAGCGGGTGATGCGCTCATGCGTGTCGACGGCAATCACACCGTCCGACATGCTCTCGAGAATGTAGTTCAGGTAGTCGCTGGTGAACGCAAGCTGGCGGTTCTTTTCCTCGAGTTCCCGGTCGAGCTGTTCGACGCGCTCCTGGAGTGCGCGATAGGCCTCCTCCATGACGGCAGCCGTCCGCGTGAACTCGGCAAAGGCGCTCTCGAGGGCCTTTCTATCGACTTCGCGTGAATCGTTCATGCTTTCTCGTCAAGATATCCCGTATCGTTGCGCTCGCCGGCGCGCAACTTGCCAAGCAACCGCTTTCCCTGCTCGAGGGCTTTCCGCTGCTCCTGCACATCCCGCATCATCTGAGAGGCGTGCTCGGCATCCTGGGCGCTGGCGCGCACGGCCCGGCCGGCCATATCCCCCGCCTGCGCGGCCAACTCGCGCATTCGTTGCCGCGCCTCTGAATCGAGTTCGGGCGTGGCGTCCCACTCACGTTTGAGAATCCTGAACTCCTCCTCGAGAACGCTGAGTTCGCGTGCAAACGCCTCCTGGCGCCGCTGGGCTTCTTCCCAGGCGGGCGATCCGGTGTCCTCGGGCAACGCGCCCTGGGCCTCGGCCATCTGCTCGAACAGTGCGATTTGCCTGCGGAAGTAATCCTCCATGCGTTCGGCAATTGAAGTATCCGGCATGACCTCAGCCTTCCGTTGCGGGCATGGGCACGTCCCCGTGCCGCATACGCTGATGAAGATCCAGATAATCCAGCCGAAGCTGCGCTTCGGAGGCCCACGGCGACACGGATCCCGCAACCGACTCGAGCAGCGGCCGGCTTTCGGCATCATGGCCCTGTGCGTGCAACGCGTTGGCAAGCTGGAATCTCGCCCATTGCAGCGCCTCGGTCTCCCGAGGACTTATGCTGAGCACTCTCTGATACAGCGCGACCGCCGCGTCGTGGTCTTCATGCCGCATTGCATAATCGGCACAGCTGACGGCAATTCGTTGGATAATCTCGACATTTGCAGGCGTGATCTTCTCGAACAGCCCCTCGGCCACCGCAATGGCTGCCTCGAGCCGATCCAGCGCGAGGCAGGCATCCACTAGACGTTCGGCAGCTTCCAGATTGCGCTGTTCCGGGTACGCACCCCACGCACGTTCCATCAATTCCATGCCCCGGCGCGAATCGGCGCGCAACATTGCATGGCCGTGCTCCATCAAAAACGCAAACGCCGTTGCCTCGGTAAGGCGGTCAGGCTCGACCCGGCGCGCAACTTCGTTGCCTTCGGCCCACGCCCCGGCGGAATACAGCGCCATCGCCGCCCGCGCCAGAACCTCAGGCTCGGAAGACGTGGTGGCAGCATCGCGGTAGGCTTGCGCCGCGCGCTGTTGCAATCCAAGACCCTGGCAAAGGTCGCCCAAGGCAAGCAGCACTTCCGTCTCCTGAGGCGTGTTTTGCGCCAGCCGCGCCATATCTTCCATCAACTGCATTGCCCGACCGGCCTCGCCCTGTTCAGCGGCGATCTGCGCGAGAGCCACATTGCCCGCAATTGCTTGCGGCGTTCCCGGAAACGCCGCCGTAAGCTGCCCAAACGTGTCTTCGGCCTCGCGCGAATAACCCGCATGCAAAAACAGATTGCCTGCGGTAAGCAGCACCTGCGGGTCCGCCGCGCCGGCTTCTTCCGCGGCAACAAGCGCCTCCGCGGCCCCGCGGCTGTCGCCTGCACGCTCGCGCATTCGCGCATACTGCAACAGCACATCCGGATTACCCGCATGACGCTGCGCAGCTTCGAGGACCATGCGCAGAGCATCGTCACGCCGCCCGGCTTGCTCGAGCAATTCGCTCAGGTCGATATACGCCTGGGGCGCGGCCGGGGCATCAGGGAAAAACCGTATGATATCGCGCAGCGCGTCTTGCGCTTCCTGTCGCTGATTGGCCGCACGGTAGGATTCGGAAAGCAGCAGCAGCACCTCATCGTTTCCCTCGCTGGTCGCACCTGATTCGAGACGTCTTCGAAGCAACGCAATGGCTTTGTCGTAGTCGCCCTCATCGAACGCCATGCGCGCCAAAACGGTGTGGGCGTGCGCGCCGAGCGCATTGTGCACATTCGCGTCGGCAACCCGGCGCAGCAGCGCCTCCCCTTCGGCCTGCCGGCCTGTGCGCGCCAGGGCCCTGCCCAGAAGAAGCCTGCCCTCGGGTGCGTGAGGCGACCCGGCATGCGCGGTCACCAGGCGCTCGAGGTGCTGCGCAGCATCGTGGTACCGCTCGGTTTCGAATGCCAGCCGGCCCGCCTGAAACA
>SLSB01000541.1 GCA_007130675.1 Candidatus Hydrogenedentota bacterium
CACCACACCATCCGGCAAGGGCAACGATAAGGGCGACGGCCACTGCGGTGGTTCGCCGCAAATGAACGATGTTCATGAAAGCACCTCTTTCATTCTGGATTCTGAGCCTGCGCGACATCACCGGTTTGGATGCGGTGCGTGTCGCGTTAGAACGTCACTAACAAGCATACGCGAGCATTTTGCCGGGGCGCAACGTGCGCTCAGATGGGCCCTTTGATTTTTCTCGGGTGACTCTCATCGAGCGCCCGGCATTGGCACTGAAAACATGCGCGGCATCTTTGTGCGCAACTGCGAGATCAGCTATATTGGCGGCATTAAGTTGTCATACCGGGGACGCATTGTGTGATTTGGCAATGCGAGCGAGTTCTGGGGCAATGCCCGCGACAATTGCGCCGAAGGGTTCATCGAGTTACGCGAGGAGGCAACGCCGTGATCCTTGATCTGATTCAGGCTCCGCTTTTCATTCTGCTTGTGGGGATTGCCATCGTGGTTGGCATGATCCTCGTTTTTCGTCTCAACGCCTTTATCGCGTTGATTACGGCGGCCATTGTGGTGAGTGTGCTGGCTCCAGGAGAGGCGAGCGTCAAAATCGCTCGGGTGGCCGAAGCCTTCGGCACCATGGCGGGCCGGGTCGGCATCGTGATCGCCATGGCGGCGATCATCGGCGATTGTCTGACCCGAAGCGGCGCAGCGGACCGAGTGGTCCGTTCGCTGATGCGGTTATTTGGCGAAAAGCGGGCGGCCGGGGCGCTGATGAGCAGCGGGTTTGTGATGTCTGTCCCCGTGTTTTTCGACACGGTGTTTTACCTGCTGCTGCCCTTGGCACGCTCGACGCACCGCCGCACCGGCATGCGATATCTCATGTTAATACTGGCGCTGGGCGCGGGTGCGTCTATCACGCACTCGATGGTACCGCCGACACCGGGGCCGCTGATTCTTGCGGGGCTTATGCGGATCGATCTGGGTGTGATGATCCTGATGGGGCTGGCCGTATCGCTGCCGACGGGCATTGTGATGTATTTCTTCATCCGCTGGTGGTCGGCGCGCTTCGACATCCCCATGCGCTCCATCCATTCGACCGAGCCCGAGCCAATCGTGATCCCGGATGAGCGCCTGCCGGGATTATTGCCGTCCATTCTGCCGATCCTGCTTCCGGTGTTCCTGATTTCGCTCCACACCTGCGTCGACAGCCTCGCCAGAGCCGAAGAACGCAGGGAACAAGCGGCCCAAGTCACTGGTGCCGCCCCTGCGCAGGATGCGCCGGCGACAACCATCAGGCAAGCTGCCCGGGTTACCTCGATGGCCGGGGATCCCAATCTGGCGATGTTTGTCTCGGCAGTGATTGCGGCGGGTGTGTGGATCGTTCACCAGCGACCTGCACGCGGCGAGTTTTCTCGCGTAATCGAGATATCGCTCACCAGCGCCGGGGTGATCATTCTGATAACGTCGGCGGGCGGCGCCTTCGGGGCAATGCTCAAGGAGGCGAACGTGGGCGAGGCGATCGAAAAAGCCCTCTTTTGGGGGGAGAGCCCCGTCGGCGGACTCCAATTGATGCTGCTGGGCTTCTTCAGCGCGTTCCTGATCAAGTTCGCCCAAGGTTCGAGCACCGTCGCGATGATGACCGCCGGCGGCATGATGGCCGCGCTGCTCCAGGACATCGGCCCGCTTGGGTACCATCCCGTATACATCGCAATCGCCGTGGGGTTCGGGGCGCAGTGCGGCAACTGGATGAATGACAGCGGCTTCTGGGTCTTTGCCAAGATGGGCGGCCTCACCGAAACCGAGACGCTCAAAACCTGGACCGTTACCGTCAGCACAACGGCGGTGGTCGGACTGTTGGTGGCGATGGTTCTGGCGGTGTTGTTTCCACTGGCGTGAGCTTTTCGAGAAGACTCAAGCTGCGTATGGACGTCGTCCATATCCCATCCCCTGGCGCCTCGATCGCATGTTTTCGGTTGCCAGAGCCGACCGTGAGCCGGTATGCTTTGGTTCCAAGGAGATCGCAGATGAATTCTTACCGGCATAAGCGCTTTGTTCCGTGTTTACTGTTTCTTGTGGTCGTGCTCGCAGGTTTTGTGCCGCATGCATGGGCCGATGTCCCTTATCAGAAGGGCGAGGATTGGCAATCCACCGTTCTGGCGATTCGCGAGGCCTTCACGGCCGACCCGCCGCCTGACGAGTCGCGGCCCGAGCAAATCTACGCCATACGCGATGGCATTGAACGCGATTTCCCCGTGCAGTGGGATTGGATGCTGCAAGACAGCGCGGAAGCTTTCGAACGCTGGTTTGAACCCGGACCCTGTCGAACAATCTTCCTCGAGATGCTCGAGCGTGCGGCGGCAGCGCCAGATATGCCAGACCTCGAACGCGAGACTCTCGAATCCGCCACGGACCGGGAACTCCTGGACGCATACGTCGCGTTGTGCGAACACCGCCGCGCCGCGCGGCTGGCAACGTTGATCGCCCGAAGCCCACGCTTCGTTTTCGCGAAACACTCGAACATGGGCAGTTCCCATTACGCCTACACAGAGTCGCTCTCCGATTCCCAATACCCGCGGGACTACCATTTTGTGCCCGGCGCGGCTTTGTGTCTGCTCGAGATGGACGGCCTGTACGCCAACGTGCGCACCTTGCTCGAGGACGACGGCGGCGTCATACGCAACCCGGACGTCTCGTGGGACGGTGAACGCATCTTGTTCGCCTGGAAAAGATCACTGCTTGAAGACGATTACCACCTCTACGAGATGGAAGCCGCCTCGGGCGTAATCAAACAGTTGACGTTTGGCCTTGGCTATGCCGACTACGAGGGGGTGTACTTGCCCAACGGCGACATTCTGTTCAACTCGACGCGTTGTGTGCAGACCGTGGATTGCTGGTGGACCGAAGTCAGCAACCTGTACGCCTGCGATGGCGACGGCCAATTCATGCGGCGGATTACCTTCGACCAGGTGCATACCAACTACCCCACCGTGATGCAGGACGGCCGCATACTTTATACCCGCTGGGACTACAACGACCGGGGACAATTGTTTCCGCAGGGCCTTTTCCAGATGAATCCGGACGGCACCACGCAGGCCGAGTTCTACGGAAACAACTCGTGGTTTCCTACCACGTTGCTTCACGCGCGCGACATCCCGGACTCACCGCTCATCGTGGCCATTGCAACAGGACACCATACCTTCCAGGCCGGGCAATTGGCACTTGTGGATCCCGGCATGGGCCGTCAGGAAAACGAGGGCGTGCAACTCATTGCACCAGTGCGCGAGACCAAAGCAGTGCGCGTCGACCATTACGGACAACTCGGCCCGCTCTTTCAGTATCCGTGGCCTCTCAGCCAGACCGAATTTGTCTTGTCCTATCATCCGGTGGGTTATTCCGGACAGCCCGGCGCAACCGCGCATGCATCCGGCCATGTCACCGGCATCAACCGCGCCCTCACACCGCGCTTCGGCATTTACTGGATGGATATCCATGGCAACCGTGAATTGCTGGCAGCCGACGCGCACACCTCGTGCAACCAGCCCGTGCCGCTCGAGGCGCGAACGCCCCCAACCCCGCGACCGAGCACGGTAGACTATGCGCAAGATACAGGCACCTATTATGTCCAGGACGTATACACCGGGCCGGGACTCGAGGGTATCGAACGCGGAACGGTAAAGAAGCTGCGGGTCATCGCCCTCGAGTACCGCGTGGCGGGTATCGGCCAGAACCGCAACGATGGGCCGGCCGGCAGCGCCCTGGTAAGCACCCCCATCGCCATTGACAATGGAAGCTGGGACGTGAAACACATCATCGGTGACGCGGAGATCCATGCCGACGGCTCGGCCTATTTCACCGCCCCTGCCCGCACGCCGCTGTACTTCCAGGCGCTCGATGCACAAGGCCAAGCCGTTCAAACCATGCGCAGTTGGAGCACGTTGCAGCCCGGCGAGGCGGCCTCATGCGTCGGCTGTCATGAACACAAAAACGTGGCACCCCCGGTGATGTCCGGACAACTCCCCCTGGCGCTTCGCGGTAAGCCACAATTGCTCGAGCCTTTCTATGGCCCGCCGCGCGGGTTCAGCTTTCAAAATGAAATACAGCCCATCCTCGACAGACACTGCATTGGCTGTCACAACAACCGCGAGCTCAAGCGGGGAGACGCGCTTGACAGGACCATCGCCGCCAACGCTTCCCACACGCATGCCAGCGACACGCTCCGCGCGTTGAGCGATGCGCACGAACCGGCCAGTTCCGACGACCACGACATCCCGCGATTTACCTGGTGGCCCCGGCGCGGCGGCACGGAATGGGTGCAGTACAATTTCCATGCGCCACACACGCTCAGCGAGATGGCCGTCTACTGGTTCGATGACGCCCCGCGCGGCGGCGGCTGCCGCGTGCCCGCCGCCTGGGAGCTGCATTACCTCGACAATGGCGATTGGCGCCCCATCGCCCTATCGCACCACGGAACTGCGCGGGACCAGTATAACCGCGCGTCATTCGAGCCGGTCAACACGGCCGCAATCAGGCTGACGGTGCAATTGCAGGACGGCTATTCCGGCGGCATCCTGTCATGGCGGCTTCATCCCATGCCGCAACCGGCTCGCGGACCGGACAAGCACGACACGTTCAGCCTGCTCGCCAAGGGCAACCATGATGAGGGCGCGAAACGGATCTGGAGCGACGCCTACCTGAATCTCACGCAGGGCGGCCCGCACGAGCTCATCAATTGGCTCAGCGCCCAGTCCGTACCGCCCATGCTGCCCCCATACCATGCGGGCGCGGCCCGCAGCCGTCTGATG
>SLSB01000261.1 GCA_007130675.1 Candidatus Hydrogenedentota bacterium
CGACGGACATCTGGGGCACATCGAACGTCATGACGACGGTGCAGGCCGCGGTCGGGCTGGTCCAGCTGCGCCGGTTGGACAGCTTTGTCGATGCGCGCCTCGAGATCGCCCATCGACGCCACGAACTGCTCGAAGGGGTCGAGGGGCTCACGCTCCCGCTCGAACTGCCGGACTGCAAACACTCGTTCTACCTTTATACCTGCCTCGTGCCGAAAGACTGGGCGGGCGAGAAGCGCGATGCGCTGATCCAGATGCTGTCCGGCGAATACGACGTGCAGTGCATCGTCGCCAACAGGCCCGTCTACCAGGACCGCAAGATTCTCCGCGACCACACGCAGGGCCAGTCTCTGCCTGTTTCCGAGGAGATTGGCGCGCGGCTATTCTGCATTCCTATCCATCCGGTCATGTCACCTGAAGACAACGAATTCATCTGCGCCGCCGTGATCGAGTGCTTCGAGCGCTTGCGGTAATGAAAAGAAAGAGGGCTTTTCAGGATTGATAAGATGTGCAAGATGTCTGTGAAGCCATGTCTTGTCCATCACGTCCATACCCGTTCCATTCCACGGTGCGTGGATTGACAAGACAGCCTTGCGCTCGCCAGAGTGATGGGAGAGCGGGGGAATGCGCCCGGCTCGCGGGTCTGATCGGAATCGTCCGGGCCGTGTTGCCGCACCCGGCCAGCGGCCGTTGCGACAGCGAACAAGGGGTTAACGCACCCACGCGGGTGAACCAACGGGAAGCTCGTGCGTAGTACTTATGAACGACGTTTCCGAACAGCCAACCGATGAGGCGCTGGCCGCACGCGCGGGCGAAGGCGATGCCGGCGCATTCGAGATGCTCGTCAGGCGTTATGAGCCGCCGCTGTTCAATTACATACGCCGCATGGTCGGTAACGCCTCGGAAGCCGAGGACTTGTTCCAGGATACCTTTATGAAGGTTTATGACAATCTTGACCGGTTCCGCCCCGAGGGCAGTTTTCGCGGCTGGCTGTACCGGATTGCCACCAACACCTGCCGCGATGCCTTGCGCCGCCGAAGGTTGCGGCGGGCCTTTTCTCTGGATACCGGCCAAAACCCGGATGACGTTCCCCTTGGCGAGCGCTGCGCTTCCAGCACTCCGGGTCCTGCCGAAAAGGCCGCCGAAGCCGAATTGGCCGAGCGTTTGTCCGCGGCGATCCAGACCCTTTCGGCCAAACACCGGTCTGTGTTTCTGATGGCGCGTTATGACGGCATGAGCTACGAGGACATCTCAGAGACCCTGAAGATCCCCGTGGGAACCGTGAAATCCCGCATGAACAAGGCCGTAAGCATTCTCTTGGAAGCGCTGGAGGATCCCGCATGAGCAACCCCGAGCGCGAAGACAGGCATATCCGCGAGCGGCTCAGGGCCTACCTCCTCGATACGCTTTCCGATGCCGAGCGCGCCGACCTGCAACTGTGCCTGGCGGCCTCCGAGGACCTGCGCGCTAGACTCGAAACCGAGCGCGACGCCCTGGCAACACTCGGGACGCTGCCCGATAGCGCGCCCCGGCATGATCTCACCGCGCGGGTCATGAAGGAGATCCGCGCCCGTGATGCCGAGAAACACCGGGAACGGCACACGAGAAGCCGCCGGTTTTTCGCATATGCAGGCGCGCTGGCTGCGGTTCTGATCGTCTCGGTGGCCTTGCTCCCTGTGCTCGCACGGTCACGCGAAGCATCCCTGCGGGCATCCTCGGCCAATAATCTCAGGCAACTTGGTTTGATCATGAAACTCTACGCCAATGAGAGCAAAGGGGAGCTGTTTCCACCGCTGGCTTCCCAGGAAGGCGTCTGGGGCATCGACGTGCGCGTGCTGTATCCCGAATTCCTTCACGATCCGCAGATTCTGATTGACCCCGGGCATCCGCGCGTGGAGGAACTCCGGCGAGATATGGATGCCGCGATGGCTGCCGAGCCGATCGACTGGGACATGGTAAACCGCATCGCGGCCGAGAGCTACACCTACATCGGTTGGAGCGCGACATCCGCCGAAGCGTTGGCCCGGTTGAAAGAGGCACAACCTCAACGCCTGGAGGGGGAGATGCACTTGGCGCGGGACTTGGAGGATGCATACTCCATCTATCGCCTGCGAGAGGGGATTGAGCGATTCTACATCGCCGACATCAACAATCCTGCTGCCTCGATACACGTCCAGTCAGAGATTCCCGTTATGTTCGAGACCCGTGCGAGCCGTCCCGGCGGCCGCAACGTGCTTTACATGGACGGCCGGGTCGAATTCGTACGCTACGGCGAGGCCTTTCCCGCCACCACCGAGACAGACAATATCCTGGGCATTGAACAGGATTAAATGCGCGATAATCCCTCGTTTTGAACCTTTCGTTCTCCCGTGCGTAATGAAATGCAGAGATCAACCCTTTGGGAGGACGAACGATGAACACCCACCTTCTTTTAGCCGTCACGTTGGCGTTTCTGTGCCCTGTCACTGCGGCGTGGGCCCTGATACCTGGACCACAATCCGACGCTATCCCGCAGATAGACTCCGCACGCCTGGAAATGCAGTGGAACGACTTGCGTTCTCTGCTGCAAGAGCTTCATGCAGCCCGGGCGCGGGAATACGAAAGACCCAAACCCGTCCCCCCGCCTCCGTTCGACTGGGCGATATCCGAGGCGCGGTACGATGCGCGGGTGGACACGGGCACCAGCATGGAAGTGCGCGCGGAATTTCACATCGAGGTGCTCAGAGAGGGTGCGTGGGCCAAGATCCCGATTCTGAAAAACACCGTCGCCCCTGTGAACGCGGCGTTGAACGGCGAACCCATCTCGCTGTCGGCCGACACCGACGGCTGGCTGGTGCTGGGCATCCAGAAACCAGGGGTTTACCGGTTTGAAACCACGTTCTACACGGATGTGAGGGCGCGGGAAGGTGTCCTCAGGGCCGAGTTTCCGTGTGCGCGCACACCCGTCACGCACATGACGCTTTTCATCCCGGTGAAAGATGCCCAAGTGGCCGCGCCGGATGCCTTGAACATTGCCATCGAGCCCTCCGAGGACGGCTTGACCGCTACCCTGGCGTTCCGGAGCACCGAGAATATTGCGGTGCAATGGACGCTCCCGGCTGTGCTCAAAGCAAAGGAAGAAGAGGCGGCGAAACCACCCGAACCGCCGCGTGTCGCGAGTATGGCCACCACGCTGGCGACAATCACCGACAGCTATCTTGCCTGCAGTACACAGTTGCGGTTCGATGTGCTTCACGGCGTTGCACACGGTTTTACCATCGCGGTACCCAAGGGCGTAAACGTGCTCGAAGTTACCGGCCAGGGCGCGGCGTGGTCTGTATCCGCAAAGGATGACGAGCAGTTGGTCGAGGTGAAGGTCAACCATGCCGTCGAGGCGGACTACGACGTGTTGATTCGCTACGAGATGCCGATTGACGAGAAAGCGCCGGTCATTGCCGTGCCCGAGCTGCGGGTTGCCGATGTGGTGCGCCAGGCCGGATTCATCGGGCTGGCCGCGCGCAGTAACGTCGAGGTCGCCCCGGCCGAAGGCGTCGAGCATCTGACGCGGATTGACATCTCCGAGCTTCCCGATACGTTGCGGGCCATGACCGCCAACCCCTTGCTTCTCGGGTACAGATACGTGGGCGGGCGCTATTTTCTGCCCGTCGAGGTGCGGCGCCTGCAGGATGTGGCCGTGCGTGTCGCGAGCATCGACCGGGCCGCTCTGGTCACCATGATCACGGAAGAAGGCATGGCCGTGACGCGGGCGCGCTACGACGTGCGCAACAATATGAAGCAGTTCCTCCGCATCACGCTGCCCGCGGGCGCCGAAGTCTGGTCGGCAGAGGTTGGCGGAAAGGTCGTCAAGCCGGCCCGCGATGGCGACAACGGCGCGATTCTGATTCCTCTCTTTAAGTCGGTCGAAACGGGCCGCGTGCTCGACACCTTCCCCGTTGAAGTGGTGTATATGGAATCCGCTCAGAAAGCACCCCTGGTATTTGGAAGCCACACCTTGAAGGCGCCCGCGACCGACATCCTCGCCAACGAAATCGCATGGCAGGTCCTCGTGCCCGAGGACCAGCGCGTATTGCGCACTACGGGCGATCTGAAACCTGCCATCGCGGGCGCGATGGTGCGTCATGCGGCCCTGAACCGCGGGAGAAGCAGCGTATCCCAGGAAACCATCCTCCAGTTGCGCGAGGGGATCGACCGTTTCTACATCCAGGACATCAACAACCCCGCGGCATCGGGGCACGCGGCGGGCGCCCAACCGCGATTCCAGGGTGAAGCTCTGGCTACGGTGGACACCCGAGACGTCGAAGTGGCCGGAGTATTGCCGGTGCGCATCGATCTGCCAGTGGAAGGTGTTTCCTATCTGTTCCGGCGTCTCATGGCGCCCGAAGGGCAGGATTTGAGCCTGACGCTTCATGTATACCACGCGCGTTGGGACGCATATGGCGGGCGAGCGTTCGCGATTGGCGGCTGGGCCGTCGTCGCGGGCGTGGCATGGCTTGCGCTGAAGCTTGCGCGCGGCGCGCGCGTCCCGAGGTGGCAGGGACTTCTGGCCGCGATTGCTTTCGCGGGTGTTCTCGCGTTGCGGCACATCGACGGCAACTCGCTCTGGGGGTTCGTTCTGTGGACCGTCCTCGCCGCGGCGGGTGCAGCACTGTTGCCGTGGGCGCATAGCCGTGTCAAGGGGTATGCGGACGCTGAGGAAGCCGTTTCGGCAGAGCACCACGAGGCATAAGGAGGAAATGACATGTCTTCCGCGAAA
>SLSB01000219.1 GCA_007130675.1 Candidatus Hydrogenedentota bacterium
CTGCGCACGCACCGGGCAATGTCATCAACGTGCCCATTGTCAGAAGGAACGCCAAGTCAAGGGCAAGGGAAATCCGGGCACCGACCCTGAACATTCCGCCCACCAACACGATCAACGTCGGAATCAGCCACCAAAACCCGAGCAGGGCGATGCCCGCCCCGGCCAACGTGCTTATCCGCAGTTTCTTCATGTCTTGCCAGCTCATCGGTCAGTTCTCCCCGTTGCCCACGCTGTGCACGGGGTGATGGTCGTCCGGCGCGCTTGCATCCCAGCAACCGTTTCTGTACTTCCCCAGAAACTTCATCGCATTCAGTAACCAGAAGATGCCCAAGAGCACGGCCGCGCAACCTACCGGTGACGTTATACGGACCATTGGTGCCTTCCTTTCAATCCGGCGTGCTCGAACGAGACAACCATCGTCACGCGCAAAGTGCTAAGAAGCAGTATACCACGCGAAGGCGTTCTGAAGAGGCGGTTTGCGGTCCTCGGCGGGTACATAGCGCCATCCCGCCTCTTGTATCTTTATCGGGGGGCGAACGGCCCATCAGCCTACATCGCTTGTGGCACCGCGGCCGGGATAGCTCCGCTTAACGACTGTGTGTGTCTTGCAGCGCCATCGGCGCGAGCTGGCATCAGCCCGGGGCAAGGAACGCGCGTGCGCGTGACGCCGCCCTGGGATCAACGGCCCCATCCCATCCCGCAGCGCTGAAAGCGCGAGCCGGAGACCAGGCCACAGCGGTATGTCTTCGCAGCATGGCGTCTCGGCTAAGATGGAGACCTTCGGTCGGAAGAGTGTCGCGGTCAGGAGACCGTAACACAGCGGAGAAAGCGCGAGCCGGAGGCCAAGCCACATCGGAAGAACCACAACTCAAGGAGGTTCGCTTCTTTGGAGTGCGGCGGCTTGCCGCCGCTTTTCTTGATCCCCAAAGGGGCAAATGGGCGATTGGACCGGCGGGCGTTGTATGTGGCACAATGCGCGTTTGCCTGTTGGTGGAGCGTGCGGCAGGGCGGAAATGCTGCTGCCGTACGCGGTGTTGTTATAGGGATGCCTGACCGGGCAGAGCGGCTCTGGCAGTTCTCGATAACGGGGAGTTCGATGACCAGCAGTTTTTGCGGCGTGGATTTTGGAACCACGAACTCGAGCGTGGCATTGGCGAATGCCTCGACTGTTCGTGTGCTCGAGCTCGATAAGGCAAACGACAATCCCACATCGCTTCCGTCGCTCCTGTATATCACCCGTGACGGCGACCGGATTGTCGGGCGCCGCGCGGCGGACGCGTTTATCGAGCGCAACGTGGACCGCGAGGTCGTGCTCAAACAAATCGATTTGGGCATTGATATCGAGGGGTATGTGGCGTCCGAGCCCGACAAGTCGGAAGCCTACCGGCCCGGTACGGAGCCGTTGAACATGCGCGAGGCGGTGCGGGCCCAGGCGACCGTCGAGGTCAATTCGCCGGGCCGCCTGTTCCAGTCGCTGAAAAGCTCGCTGCGCTTCGATTCTTTCAGGAGCACGGAGGTATTCGGCGAACGGTTTCAGATAGAAGAACTGACGGCCATGATCCTGCAGCCGATCAAAGCGTCAGCAGACCGAGCGGCAGGAAAGCCCATCGAGCGCGCGGTGTTTGGGCGTCCCGTGCGGTTCTCGCACATGCCCGCACAGGACCAGCTTGCCGAAGACCGGCTGCGGCGTGCGGCGGGGCTGGCCGGGTTCAAAGAGGTGATCTTCTTCTACGAACCGGTGGCGGCATGCGTCGAATATGCGGTGGCAACCGATCGCAGACATCGGCTGATGGTGGTGGATATCGGCGGCGGCACGTGTGACGTGTGCATCATGGAATTCGGCGGGACCGGCAGCGAATCCGAGCGGTTGTCGCAGAGCCGGATTCTCAGCGTATCGGGCGTGCCTACGGCGGGGGACGCGATCGACCGCGATCTGATCCGTGCGAAACTGTATCCGTGTTTTGGCAGCCGGGCGCGGTATGGACCCTCGCAATTGCCGATGCCCCAGTATCTGTTCAAAGGGATTGCCGACTGGCAGAACCTGTATAAGCTCAACACGGAAGAGATCATCAATTGGCTTATCGCCGCCGAAACCAGTTCAGACCAGCCAGCAACCATCCGGTCTTTGCGCCATCTGATTCAGCGCAATTACGGCTATCCGGTGCGCCGGATTGTCGAAGCCGCGAAGAAGCGGCTCAGCTTCGAAGACCAAGCAACCATCGACATCCGCGATGGGGCCATTCAGATTACTGAGCAGGTGACGCGCACCGAGTTTAACGATATCATTGAAGAAACGCTCGAGGAGATGATGGGCAGCGTCGAGGAGGCCGAGCATGCCGCGCAGTTGCGGCCCGACCAGATCGACCTGGTGCTGACGACCGGCGGCACGAGTCTCATTCCGGCCGTGCGGCGCATGCTCGAGGAGCGCTACGGCTCCGAGCGGATACACCAGCGGGATACGTTCTCGAGTGTGGCCATGGGACTGGCCATTGTCGCGCGGTATTCGTGAACCGGGGCGCAGGATTGCAAGATGACCATCAGCGAGCTTGTGAAACGCGCGGCCGAGGTGGCCATTGCACGCCGGCACGGTGACGACTGCGAGGCGGGCGGCGTCGGGGCCGCGCTCGAGACCGAAGCGGGCGATTGTTTCCTCGGCGTGTGCATTGACGTGCCCTCGGGAATCGGCTTTTGCGCCGAACACGCCGCGATTGCGGCCATGGTGACGGCGGGGCAATCGCGCGTGAAGCGCGTGGTGGCCGTGACCTGTGATGGCTGCATCGTGCCGCCCTGTGGCCGCTGCCGGCAGTTTCTCTTGTCGGTTAGCGACGGCAACACGGACACCGAGGTTGTGCTTGGGCCAGACGAGATCATGACACTCGAGGAACTCATGCCGCGCCGTTGGAAGGGCGGAATGGATCATGGATAGAGGTGCGCGATGCGTATTGTAGTGCTCGATGGATTTACGCTGAACCCTGGCGACAACCCGTGGGACGATGTCGCGGCGTTGGGTGAGTTCACGGTCTACGACCGCACGCCGGAGGACCAGATTGTTGAACGTGCAGCACATGCTGACATCATTTTGACGAACAAGACGCTGCTGTCGGCCCAGACCATCGAACAGCTCCCGAATCTCAAGTGTATTGCCGTGCTCGCGACGGGTTACAACGTGGTCGATGTGGCTGCCGCGCGCGAACGCGGGATTCCTGTTTCCAACGTGCCCGTGTATGGCACCGATTCGGTGGCACAGTTCGTGTTTGCGCTGGTGCTCGAGTTGTGCCATCACGTGGCCGCGCATGACGCGAGTGTCAAAGCGGGCGAATGGTCCAGGAGCGTGGATTTCTGCTATTGGAACACGCCGTTGATCGAGCTGGCCGGCAAGCGCATGGGGATCGTTGGCTTCGGCCGTATCGGGCGGCGCGTCGGCGAATTGGCGCATGCCTTCGGCATGGATGTCCTCGCCCACGATGTAGAACAGGGAAAAGCGCCCGAGTACGCCCCTTTTTCGTGGGGCAGCCTCGATGAAGTGTTCGCGAAGGCGGATGTCGTCAGCCTGCATTGTCCGCTGACGGCCGAGAACGCTGGTTTCGTCGACCTCGCCCTCCTCGGTCGGATGCAGCCGCACGCGTTTTTCATCAACACCGCGCGCGGGGGGCTGGTCAACGAACCGGACCTCGCCGAGGCGCTTAACGCGGGAACCATTGCCGGGGCGGCGGTAGATGTTGTGTCCTCGGAGCCCATCGCGCCGGACAATCCGTTGCTGGGCGCAAGAAACTGCATCGTCACGCCGCACATAGCGTGGGCCACGCTTGCCGCACGCCAGCGGCTCATGAAGACCACCGCCGAGAACGTCGCCGCATTTATCAAAGGCGTACCCATACATGTCGTGAACTGAGCGCGGCACTCGGTTGGCTTCCCTCACCATTGGAGGCTTTTTGTGACGGGTGTCCTATTCGTCTTTTCCACATTGGGCAACTTGCACGGCGCTGGCGGACTCTGCACAATAGCGCTCTTTGGGGGTGTGGGAATCAGCCTCTATCCTGCCAAAACTGAAAGGTACCGACTATGTATCGTGACATCGCAACACTTTCGACTTCGACCGTGCTGGCTTTGTGTCTGACGCTCCTGCTCGGGGCGACGTGTGCCCATGCCTCAGACGAGGAACCGTATCAGAATCCTGCGGACCGGGTCCCGCCGCCAGAAGAGTGGAAGGTCGAGCGTCACAACGCCATGAAAGCCCGGTTGCTCGAGGGCAATGCCGATTTGGTGTTTATCGGGGATTCCATCACTCAGGGCTGGGAAGGCCAAGGAAAAGAAGCTTGGGACTTCTTCTATGCCGACCGCAACGCGGTAAACCTGGGCATATCCGGTGACCGCACGTATCACGTGTTGTGGCGGCTCGAGGATCTCGATTTCAGCAACGTGGCGCCGAAACTCGCGGTAATCATGATCGGCACGAACAACCGTGCCATGCACACCGGCGAACAGATCGCCGAGGGGGTGAGCGCCATTGTGCAGACCGTTCGTGGCAAGCTTCCCGACACGAAGGTCCTGCTGCTTGGAATATTCCCGAGGGAAAAGACGCCCGATGCCGAGTATCGGGTCAAGATGGCCGAGGCCAACGCGAATCTGGCAAGTCTCGACGACGGAGAGCGCGTGTTTTTCCTGGATATTGGCGAGGAATTTCTTGATCCCGAGGGGATTCTCCCCGAAGACATTATGCCGGATGCCTTGCACCCGAATACAAAGGGTTACTGGATTTGGGCGCGTGCCATCGAACCCGCGGTCGCGCGCCTGTTGGGAGACATGTCGCCCGGCAATCCGCCGAAGGGATATGTCGCCTTGTTTAATGGCGAAGATCTCACCGGCTGGAAAGGCTTGTTGAAGCCGCCGCTGGACAATCCCGAAAGACGGGCCGAGTTGACCCCCGAGGAATTGGCCGATGCGCAGGCGGAAGCCGATGCCCTTATGCGCGAACAGTGGAGAGTCGAAGACGGTATGCTTGTCTACACGGGGGAAGGACGCAGCCTGTGTACGGCGCAGGACTATGCGGATTTCGAGATGATCGTAGATTGGAAAATTCCGCCGCAGGGCGACAGCGGTATTTATCTGCGCGGGTCGCCCCAGGTACAGATTTGGGACCCCGAGCAGTGGCCGGAAGGCTCGGGCGGGCTGTTCAACAACGAAATTCACCCGAGCAAACCTCTTGTCTGCGCGGACAAGCCGATCGGCCAATGGAATACGTTCCACATCAAGATGGTCGGCGAGCGGGTTACCGTCTATCTCAACAACACGCTCGTGGTCAACAAGGTGATCATGGAGAACTTCTGGAACCGTGAGATTCCGATCTTCCCGTCCGGCCAGATCGAATTGCAGCATCATGGCTCGGACCTGTGGTTCAAGAACATCTTCCTGCGCGAGATTCTGCCGGGCGAAGGGTGGCGGCCACTGTTCAATGGAGAGGACCTTACCGGCTGGGAGCAGGTCGGCGGCACGCAGCAGGTGTGGGGTGTCGAGGATGGCCTCCTGTACACCGACGGCGGGGAAGGGGGCTGGCTGTCGACGATCGAGCAGTTTGGGGATTTCGAGCTGTCGCTCGAGTTCCGGGTGCCCGAGGGCGGCAACAGCGGGGTCTTCTGCCGCACGCCCCGCGAGGGAAACCCGGCCTACGCGGGGTTCGAGGTGCAGATTCTCGACGATTATGCCGAGCGGTATGCCACGCTCGAGCCTTGGCAATACACGGGCAGCGTGTACGAGGTCGCCGCCCCGGCGCGCCGTGTGACGCTCCCCGCCGGAACGTGGCAGCGCATGTTTATCCGATGTGAAGGGCCACGCGTCGAGGTCACGGTAAACGGTTTTCTGGTGACGGAGACGGATTTCACCGAACACCAGGACAAGGTCGACAGGCATCCCGGAGTGGCACGTTCCGAGGGGTATATCGGACTGCAAAACCATGGTTCGCGCCTCGATTTTCGCAACATTCAGATTCGTGAGCTCAATAGGTAACGGAAGAGGAGAACCGCGTAACGGTAGGTGTGTTTCAGAGTATTGTGGAGGCGAGCAACTGGGGAAAAGTGAGCGGCATGGCCGGTTCACGAATGAGTAAGGAGATTCAACAATGGTGGCAAGGAATCAGGACGGTCTTGGCGGTCTCTTCGACATTATCGGCAATTTCCTCGAGCGGCTGTTCGGGATCTTGCTGTCGTTCATCGAGGGGCTGAGCAATATCGGCCGCGATGACGACTAGACACTGACCCCCGCGAAAAAGACAGCGCGCCCGCCGGAGCATTCTGGAACTCCGGCGGGCGCGGCCTTTTTGTCCGGGGTTGCTGCCTTGATCCGATGGCAAAGCCTGTGGTCTTATAGCACCGGTGTACTGAGTTTTGTGTGCGCGGTTATTCCAGTTCGTCTGGATGCCGCCGTGTCCTGCAAAGCCAGAGGAGTTTCTATTGCCTAAAATCGTCTTGTGTCTCTTGAGCCTCGGGTTGCTCTTGCCGGGGGTGAAGCCTGCGGCTGAAGAAACAGTCACGTTGTACTACTGGGGCGAAGAGGCCGACACCTTTGCCATCGAGATGATCGAGGATTTCGAGCGCCTTCATGATGGCAGCGACGGGGGGCCGCGCATCCGCGTGGTGATGGGGCAGAGCGCGTCAATCAACAGGACCGACGACCCGCAGCGCCTGCTGTGCAGTGTTGCGGGCGGGGACCCGCCGGATGTCGTATTCTTTGACCGGTTCGCGGTCGGCGAATGGGCGGCGCGCGGGGCCTTCATGTCCTTGCAGGAGTTTTATGAAGAAGACCTGCGCGAGCGCCCCGATTGCCCGATGACGCTGCGCGAGGAAGATTTCTTTGAACCCACCTGGCTCGAGGCGAACTACCAAGGCGAATTGTTTGCCGTACCCACCCGGACGGACAATCGAGCTCTCTATTATAATAAGGATACACTAGAAAAGTATGCAAGAGAGTTGATTGAGGCGGGCTGTGTCGACCCGGATGACCCGACCCAAGTAGGGCCGCCGCGCACCTGGCAACAGCTCAAGGATGCTACACGCATCATGACCGAACGGGATGCCTCCGGCCGGCTGGTGTCGGTGGGGTTTATCCCCAATTACGGCAATTCGTGGCTGTATATCTACGGGTGGCTCAATGGCGGGGAGTTCATGAGCCCGGACGGGCGCACATGCACGCTCAACGCGCCTGAAATTGTCGAGGCGCTGGCCTACATGACCGAGCTGTATGACCTGATGGGCGGTGCGCGCGAGGTGGCCGCGTTTCAATCGAGCCAGGAGGGGGCCGACCTGGATCCGTTCCTCCAGGGCAGAATTGCCATGCGAATTGATGGGGACGAGTACCTCGGGCATATCGTGAATCTGCGAAGGGATCTGAATTTCGGTGTGACGCTGGCGCCCGCGCCCGAGGGGAAGAAGCGGCTGGGCTGGTGCGGCGGGTGGGCCTTGGTGATTCCGCGCGGGGCGAAACACCCGCGCGAAGCGTGGGAGTTCATGAAGTACATGGTCTCCCAGCGCGCCATCAAGATTAAGTACGATGCGCAGCGTCACTTGGCCCGCGCAAGCGGGAACATCTTCTTGCCTCAGATTCCCGCGCGGCGCGACGTGGCCGAATGGGCCAGTGAATACTACGTGTACAGCGATCCAGATGTGCCGGATCGGTTCAAGGAGGCCAAGCGGGTATTCGTGGATGCGATGCCATTTTCGAGGTTCCGCCCGGTCACCCCGGTGGGGCAGGTCCTGTGGAATGCCCAGGTGCGCGCGATGGAAGCGGGTATCTACAAAACGTATGACCGTGAGGATATCCACCGGAACGCGAGACTGGCCCTGGATTATCAGGCGGGAATTGTTCAAGCCGAGCTGGACAGGATATTTGAGCCGGAGGAATACCGCGAAATCAGTTGGGTCCCCGTGCTCGTGGCATACGTAGTGGCGATCTTCGCGTTGTTTGGGGGCATGTTCTGGTACTTTGGCCGCCGGATGCAGGCTACGGGGTTTTTCAGGAAAGAGTATCACGCAGGGTATGCGTTCGCGAGCCCGTGGTTTATCGGGTTTCTGGTCTTCTGGGGCGGGCCGATCATGTTTTCGCTGATCATGAGCTTCTGTGAATACGATGTGTTTTCCCCGCCCCGGTTGGTTTGGCTCAACAACTATGTGCGGATGTTCACTTCGGAACCGTTGTTCTTCAAATCGTTGTGGAACACGATTTTTATTGCCTTGAGCGTCCCCCTGAGCATGGCCGTTGGCCTCGGCATTGCCATGCTCTTGAGCTACGAAATCAAGGGTATGGCAGTTTACCGGACGTTCTTCTATCTCCCTGCGATTATGCCCGCGGTGGCGGCCGCCATTCTCTGGCAATGGATGTTCAATCCACAGGAGGGGATTCTGAACGCGTTTCTGGGGTATATCGGGATTGACGGTCCCGCCTGGCTGCAAGATCAGTTCTGGGCAAAACCGGCGATTATCCTGATGTTGTTGTGGGGGGCCGGCGGCGGGATGATTGTCTGGCTTGCGGGGCTCAAGGGCATTCCAAGGCATCTCTACGAGGCAGCCGAAATTGACGGCGCGGGGAGGGTCACGACTTTTCTTAATGTGACCCTGCCGATGTTGAGCCCGTATATTCTTTTTAACCTTGTGATGGGATTGATCACGACATTCCAGATCTTTACGCAGGCGTACATCATGACGCAGGGCGGGCCGGTGAACTCGACGCTGTTTTACGTCTATGAGCTGTTCAATAATGCCTTCCGCTACTTTCGGATGGGATATGCCGCTGCGATGGCATGGGTATTGTTCGGGATTATCCTCGCACTGACCATCATTCAGCTTCATTTCTCGAAGAAATGGGTGTATTACGAGAGCGATCGATAGGAAATAGGACTGGCATGATTCGACGAATAGGAAAACCTGAGCGTGCGGTGCGGCGGCTGCTGTTGCACGCCGTTCTGGCTGGCGGCTCGTTTGTGTTTGCCATCCCCTTTATCTGGCTGTTCAGCACAAGCTGCAAAGTACCTGACGAGATGTATCCGCCGCGTTGGATACCACAGGTGCCGCCGGGGGTGGTCGAGTCCCCGTACATTCGGATTCGCGATAACGAGAAACCTGTCAGGCCGTCTCGGGTGAGTGAGGAGGACTGGGAGCGGCTCGAGGGACCTATTGAAGTTGCGATTACCGAGAGGGTCATCGGAATGGCGGACAAGCTGCCGGAGTTTTACGGCCAATATCTCGGCGAGCCCGACTTGGCACACGGAATTATGAACCGCATTATTCGCCGCGCGCCGGATGAACTGTTCGAGAAGAACGCCGCGGTGGCCGCATCGTGGTTTACCGAGCGGGTGTCCCCGGAACTTGTTGCCGAAGTCTTCGATATGGTGTACCGGCGGGCGGCATTGTCCGAAGTGGTGCTCCATGGGTGGGATGTTTCGGTCGAATACCCGACAGAGAGCGGGGAGTTTCCATGGACCGTGGTCAGAGGAGATGTCGAAATCGTTGATCGCGAATCGGGGCTGAGGCGTCGCGCGAAGGAACTCCACTATTCTTTCGAGGAGGAGAGTGCGTTTACCGTGCAGGCGGTGCTTCCAATGGAAATGGCGCCCGAGAACCTCAAAAGAGTGGTGATCAGCAACCATGCGGACCGGTCCTGGCACGAGGTGCATTGCACCATCGAGATGGGCGGACGGCGTAGCGAGTCGATTCAGAAGGGGTTTCTGGGGAGTGACCGGTGGCAGGAATGGGCGTGGCAATTTCCGAGTGAGGCGGACACCTCAATCCAGATGAAGAACTGGCTGCGGATCGCTGAGGCCGGGCCGTCTGAATTCGACGAAGATGGAAAGGTTCGCATTACGCTCGATTTTCGGCGGGCGATGCGCCCGAAAGCAGTCGCGAACAAGTACCTCTTCAACTATCGCGAGGTACTGCGTCTGGTGCCGCTGACGATGTACCTGCGCAACAGTCTCTTGCTGGTGGTGTTGAACGTTGCTGGACAAATCATCGGATCGTCGCTGGTCGCGTTCTCATTTGCGCGGTTGCGGTGGCCTGCGCGCGATTTCTGCTTCTACCTGGTGCTCGCTACGTTGATGATCCCGCCTCAAGTTACCATGATCCCGGTCTTTCTGATCTTCAAGAACCTGGGATGGTACAACACGCTGAAACCCCTGTGGGTCATTTCCTTCTTCGGGAGTGCCTTCTACATCTTCCTGTTGCGGCAGTTCATGCGTAGCATCCCGGCGGACCTCGAGGACAGCGCAAAGATTGACGGCTGCGGATACCTGGGGATCTACTGGCGCATCATCATGCCCTTGGTCAAACCCGCCCTGGCAACGATAGGGATTTTTACCTTCCTTGCCGTATGGAACGATTTCATGGGACCGCTGATTTACCTGAACGACCAGCGGCTGTATCCCCTGAGTCTCGGGCTCTTTGCGTTACAGGTCTTCCAAGGTGGCAACTTCGGCCTGATGATGGCCGCCTCCGTCATGATGACCCTGCCAATTATCCTGTTGTTCTTTCTCGCGCAACGGCAATTCATTCAAGGCATCACCCTCACCGGTATGAAGGGGTAAATGCGCCGGGCAAAGGTTCCACGTGGAACCTTTTCGGGACGACCTCACAGACAATCCGTGAATTCCCCAGCTTCCTGGGAGGGAGGCCGAGGCCGGATCAC
Organism: Candidatus Hydrogenedentota bacterium; assembly: GCA_007130675.1. GTDB lineage: Bacteria > Hydrogenedentota > Hydrogenedentia > Hydrogenedentales > SLHB01 > UBA2224. Next base: position 10,669 of record SLSB01000219.1, read on the forward strand.
ATGCAGCAGACCCCTGCGGAGCCCCGCCCGCGTCCAGTCATCAATTATTTGTTCCACGTGAAACATTGCATCGGCATCCTCCGGAACTTCCGCCCATTGACACAGGAAAATCGCCCCATTGGAAACCAGTTCACGCACTCCCAGCCACACGATTTCCGGTCTTTCGACCGCCCTGGCCGTAATGAGGCAGCCCTTTGGGTCTTCGATCCATACATCCTCGGGGAATGCCCCATTCTCTACGGAAACGTGTGCCTGCAACCTCAATTCGCCAATCACATTCTCAAGAAACCCGGCTTTCTTGCGCGAACGCTCGACCATCACGACCTCGAGGGCCGGCACCGCCAGCGCGAGAGGAATCGCCGGGAATCCGCCTCCACTGCCGAGGTCGAGCAGCCGTGGTGGTGTTCCCAACAGACCAAAAGCGACAGTTACCAGGCTAAGCGAGTCGGCAACGTGGCTCCACAGCCGCTGGGTATCTTTCTGCGAAACCAGCGAGGTCACTGCATTCCATTTCAGGATAAGATCGCAAAAACGATCAAGCGCCTCGACCCTGTGGACATCCCAGCCTGGGATTGTTGCGCAACAAAGTTCGAGAACCCGGTCCCGGATCTTAGCGTCGTCGTTGTGAGTTGTCATAGCGTTCCATAACAATGCAGCCTCGCGCTGATTTAAGTCTTTTTCACATTTTCCATATTTTTACTATCCGGCAACAATACTTGCATTGACCTGCGTAGGCCGCGCGGGCCTTTCCTGGGATGCGCTGGCGAATCGTGTCGAATGTTTGACTTTGCCCTGCACCTGTGCTATTCTCCCGCGTTCATTTGCAGACCGTGACCTCTGGAGGCCAACCCGTGAAATTCCTATGCCTTATCGGCGACGGCATGGCCGATTTTCCGCTCGAGGAACGCGGCGGCCGAACCCCCCTCGAGCTGGCGTCCATCCCCGCGCTGGATGCCCTCGCGTCCGAGGGCCTCTGTGGTCTTTTCTGGCCAATTCCCGAAGATCTTCCTGCCGGCAGCGACATCGGAAACCTTTCACTGTTTGGATACGATCCCCATGGCACCTTCACGGGCCGCGCGCCGCTCGAGGCGGCAAATCAGGGCATTACGCTGGGTCCCGACGACGTAGCGTTTCGCTGCAATCTCGTCACACTCGAAGACGGCATCATGAAAAGCTTCACGGCGGACCACATCTCCAGCGAAGAAGCGGCCGAACTTATTTCCGCGTTGGATGCCGCGTGTCCACATGACTGTGCGTTTCACCCTGGCGTCAGCTACCGACATCTTGCCGTGATCCCGGAGGGGGAAGTCAAGTGCACCGCGCTGGTCGAGACCGTCTGCACCCCTCCGCACGACATCTCAGACCAGCCCTACAGCCCGCATTTGCCAAATGGTCCGGCTCACGAGCATCTCCGTGCGCTGATGCAATGGTCCCGCCCGATTCTCGAGGACCACCCGGTCAATACCGCTCGCCGCGCATCGGGCAAGCTTCCCGCAAACTCGATCTGGTTGTGGGGCCAGGGCCAGGCCCCGCAAATGCAAACCTACCGCGAACGGTTCGGCATATCGGGTGCGGTGATCTCCGCCGTCGACCTCGTCAAGGGCATCGGCGTGTGCGCCGGTCTCGACGTCATCAATGTACCCGGTGCCACCGGCTATATCGATACCAATTACGAGGGTAAGGTCGACGCCGCGCTCCGCGCCCTCGAGCGTGTGGATTTTGTGTATCTGCACGTGGAAGCTCCCGACGAATGCGCCCACGAAGGAATCATCGACAAAAAGGTGTTAGCCATCGAGGACTTCGATCGGCGCGTGGTGCGACCATGTCTGGATGCGGCGCGCGCACACACGGATTGGCGGATTCTGGCCGCTCCGGATCACATCACCGCCCTGAGCACCCGCACCCATGCGGGAGGGCCGGTGCCCTTTGCCTTATGGGGCGCGGGTGTGCTCTCGAACGGTGTTTCGCGGTATGATGAAACATCGGCCCGCAATGGCGGCTTGAACATTAACCCCGGCTTCCGGCTCATCCCACGGATGATTGGTTCGGACCGGCTGGATACGCATACTTCCTGGGAAGACTGAATACGTCCCTTCCAAGAAAGGAGAACATGACGTGGCACAACAAGTCGAGATCTACGATGTAACCCTTCGCGACGGCGCGCAGGGTCCGGGCGTGAAGTTTTCATCCGAAGACCAGCTCCGGATCGTGCAGGAACTCGACGCTTTCGGCGTTTCCTACATCGAGGGCGGCCAGCCGGGCTCGAATCCAAAGGCGGCCGAACTGTTTCAGCGCGCAAAAGATCTCGAATTTCAACACGCGGTCATGGCCGCGTTTGGAAGCACCCGGCATACGAAAAACGCAGTGGAAGATGACCCCAACATCAAGGCCTTGCTCGCGGCGGACACCCCGGTGGTCACAATCTTTGCGAAATACTCCCCAACGCACGCCACCCAAGTGCTCCGGGTAAGTCTCGAAGAAAACCTCACCCTTATCGAAGAATCTGTCGCCTATCTGGTGTCACAGGGCCGCCGGGTCGTCTTGGATGCCGAGCATTTCTTTGACGGCTACCGCGAAGACACCGAGTATGCGCTGAGCGCCCTCGAGTGCGGCTGGAAAGCCGGCGCGGAAGTCCTGGTGCTCTGCGATACGAACGGAGGCGGGTTGCCCTGGGGCATTGCCCAAGCGGTCGAGGCATGTGTCCAGCGGCTTCCAGAGGCCAAATTCGGGGTGCACACCCACAACGACAGCGGGTGCGGCGTGGCCAATACGCTGGCCGCCGTGCATGCTGGCGCCGTGCATGTGCAGGGTACCATCAACGGGTATGGAGAGCGAACCGGCAACGCCAACTTGTGCACGATCATCCCCGACCTTCAACTCAAAATGGGCTGCGAGGTAGTCTCGGCGGACCAGCTCGGCCAGTTGACACGGCTCTCGCATCTTGTGGCCGAGTTGGCCAACATGATCCCGCGCGATTCTGACCCGTTTGTCGGGCGCGACGCCTTTACCCACAAAGGGGGGATGCACGCCGACGCCGTCAAGAAACTCAAGGTAAGTTACGAGCATGTGCCGCCCGAGACCGTGGGCAACAGCACACACATCTCGGTCAGCGAGCTCTCTGGCCGCTCGAGCCTCCTCCAGAAAGCCAAGGAACTGGGCATCGAGCTTGACCGCGACGCGCCCGAGACCCGCGACGCCTTGACACAAGTCAAAGAACTCGAGAGCCAGGGCTTCGAATTCGAAGGGGCCGATGCCTCGCTCGAGCTGTTGCTGCGCAAAGCCATCGGGCAACACCGCACGTTCTTCAAACTTCGCGGATTCCGCACCAGCGTGGACCGCCACGACGCCGACAGCCCCGCGCTTTCGGAAGCCACCGTGAAAATCGAGTTGCCTGACGGCACCCGCATGCACACCGCGGCCGAGGCCGAAGGTCCTGTCGATGCATTGAACAACGCCCTTCGCAAGGCCCTCGAGGGCACTTATCCCGAATTGCAGCAAGTGCATCTCGAGGACTACAAAGTGCGCATTCTCAATGCCCAGGCGGCCACAGCGGCCGTTACGCGCGTGCTCATTGAATCAAGCGACGGTGAGACGGTCTGGAACACCGTGGGGGTCTCGGGCAACATCGTCGCGGCCTCGTATCAAGCACTCGTTGACAGCATCGAATACAAACTGCTGCGTTCGCGCGGTTACAACGCCGACTGACGCGCGTTCATGTAAGAAACGCTTCGAAAACGGCGGTATTGTCCCGCTCGGCAAATCCTGCGTCGCACAGCTCGCGCAGGATGCCCGCATGGAGTTCCGACAAGGGCGTTGTAGCCCCGTGCTCGCGGGCGTATTCGAGAATGAGGTCCACATCTTTCGCGTGCTGTGCCAGGCGCGCGACCAGCGGCTCGTATGTGCCCGCCGCCATCTGCGGCCCCTTGGTCTCGATCATGACCGAGTTGCCTGGCCCGCTCCTGAGCACCTCGAGGATTTCGTTCAGATCAAAGCCTGCGCTGCGGGCCAGTCCAAGAGCCTCGGCAAGCACCAGCCTGTGAAGCCCAATGACCAGATTCACAATAAGCTTCGCCGCGTTGCCTTTACCCGGATCGCCGAGATAATACTGCGCCTTCGTGAATGCCGCCACGCATTCGTGAAAGGCCGCTTGTTCGCGACGGTGACCTATAAGCGCAACGGCCGTTCCCTCGCGGACCATGCTGCTTGAACCGGCCACGCACACATCGACGAGCCGCGCTCGCTGTGCGGCGAGCCGCGCATGGTCCTCGACGATGTCCCGGGGTCGTGCCGTGGCCGCATCAAGCACCCAGGTATCCGGTTCGAGCGCTGGCGCAACGGACTGAGTCCCCCAGAGAAGTTCCCGGCGGTCCTCCGAGGTCATGAGGCACAGAAAGACAACGGAATGCCCTCGAACGGCCGTTTGGGCGTCCGTAGCCACATGCACCCCGACTGCCCGCGCTTCCTCACAGGCTTCTTCACGCAGGTCGTACCCGGACACATCATATCCGGCCTCGAGCAAACGCTCAGCCAAAGATGTACCCATGAGGCCAAGCCCGATGATGGCGATGGATTGCTTCATACGCTGCTTCGCTCCTTTTCCCGGTGCGGAGACACTACTCTATCATGCCGACGGGCTGCACCCCAGCCAGACCATCAAGAACGGGCTCAGGTGCTGTCTCGAAACAGCGACAGCGCCCAAGTGATCGGGTTAACCCCAAAGATGAGCTGGATGCCCGCCGCGAACACCAACACCAGGATGATCCGGTTGAACACGCGCTCGGACACGTGATGGTGCATCCATTTTCCCAGCCAGGACCCTATCGGGATGAGCGGGGCCAGTACCGCACCCAAGAGCAACACGTCGGTCGTGATCAAACCGGTTCCAACATAAAACGGCAGCTTCGTCAAATTGATCAGGGTAAAGGTCCACGCGACGGTGCCGACAAACAGCGTCTTCCCGAGATCCTGAGCAAAGATATACAGACTCACGATGGGGCCGGCGGCGTGCGCGATGGTCGACGTGAACCCGGCGCTTACACCTGCCGCCACGCCCGCGCCTGCGCCCGGCCGGAATTGATCGACCCACGCCATGGCAGTCTCTTTACACCAGATGTACACGGAAAATGCAATGGCGATCACACCCACGAACCGTTTGATCCAAATGCCCCACCGCTCGACGCCCTCCTGGCCAATCCACCACCACACCACGGCACCCCCGACAATGCCCGCAATGGATGGGAGATAGATCCGAAGGATGGTCTTCCAATCCTTGTTATGCCGGTGGTGGTAAATGGCGTTCATGTCGCACAGGATAAGGAGCGGAAGCATCACTGCGGCGGCACGGTTCACAGGCATCACGAAGAACAGCAGCGGCATCGAGAGAATGCCTGCCCCGCCGGCAAAACCCGATTTACTGATGCCCTGAATGATGACCGCCGTGCCCGCGAAAGCCCAGAAAACTCCCAACGGCACTCCCTCATGAACAAATGGAGAAAACATGCGCGGGATTATACGCGTCCGTGCCCTGTGAAGCGACTACGGGCTGATGCAGACCCGCACGATTCAGGTCTGTCGCGGCGGGGCTTCCGATTCCTGTCCAGACTGTCCCGGCTTATCCGAACCGTCAAGGTGAAACCGCTCGATAGCTTCCTCGATCGTCATGGTCAGCACCCCATTCTCGCGCTCATAGATCTTCTCGAGCAGGGGCTTCATGGTCTCGTCGTCCCGCAGAGCCGAAGGATCATGGCCAAACTCGCGCATGGCGCTCAGCACGTCTCCGACGGTGATCTTGTCAATGGACCGTGCAGGCTGATACCGCACGGGTTCGGCGTTGACCTGCCGCAGCAATCCCGCAGCCTCGAGCTGATCCAGCGCATCGTTAAGCAGGCGCACGGGCACATTCCACTCGCTGGCGCATTGGGCGGCCGTAAGCGGAGGAAGGCCCGCGTCGAACCGCCGGCTCACCTCCGTGACGACGCGTAACGCAATCGCTTCGCGATAGGCAAAACTCGCATGCTCAGCCAAGCGTTCCATGGCGAAAGTCTTTTCGTATTGATACGCAAACGTAAGCTGTGCGCCAAACAAAATGATCAGCCAGCTGGTGTAAATCCACACGAGGATAAGCGGTATGAGTGCAAAACTGCCGTAGAAGAAATTCGC
>SLSB01000505.1 GCA_007130675.1 Candidatus Hydrogenedentota bacterium
AAACCATGGCCAAGCAGAAGTTTGAGCGGACGAAGCCGCACGTGAACATTGGAACGATTGGTCACGTGGATCACGGGAAGACCACGCTTACGAGCGGGATCACGAAGGTGCTTGCCGAGACGGGCGGCGCGACGGTGATGGAATTTGATGCGATCGACAAGGCCCCCGAGGAGAAGGATCGCGGGATCACCATCGCGATTGCCCACGTCGAGTATGAGACCGAAGCGCGGCATTACGCGCACGTGGACTGCCCGGGTCACGCAGACTATATCAAGAACATGATCACGGGCGCGGCGCAGATGGACGGCGCGATTTTGGTGGTGGCGGCCGACGACGGTCCGATGGCGCAGACGCGCGAACACATTTTGCTGGCTCGCCAGGTGAACGTGCCGGCGATCGTGGTGTTTTTGAACAAGGTGGATATGGTGGACGACCCCGAGCTTCTCGATTTGGTTGAGCTTGAGCTTCGCGAGCTGTTGTCGAACTACGAGTTTCCGGGCGACGACATTCCGATCGTCCGGGGTTCGGCGCTTGCGGCGATGGAAACGCGCGACGAAGAGATCGGCAAGAAGGCGATTTTGGAGTTGATGCAGGCGGTGGATTCCTACATTCCGACGCCTGCGCGCGATTTGGACAAGCCGTTTCTGATGCCGGTCGAGGACGTGTTCACGATCACGGGCCGGGGCACGGTGGTGACGGGCCGTATCGAGCAGGGCAAGATCCACACGGGCGACAAGATGGAGCTGGTGGGCATCCGCGACACGCGCGAGGCGGTGGTGACGGGCGTCGAGATGTTCCGCAAGATCATGGACGAAGGGCAGGCGGGCGACAACGTCGGGTTGTTGCTGCGCGGCGTGGACCGTGATGAAGTCGAGCGCGGGATGGTGATTGCCAAGCCGGCCTCGATTACGCCGCACACGAAGTTCGAGGGCGAGGTCTACGTGCTGAAGAAGGAAGAAGGCGGGCGCCACACGCCGTTTTTCAACGGGTACCGGCCGCAGTTTTATTTCCGCACGACGGACGTCACGGGTGCGCTGGATCTTCCCGAAGGGGTCGAGATGGTGATGCCCGGGGATAACGTGACGATTTCGGCCGAGCTGATCACGCCGATCGCGATGGACGAAGGCCTGCGCTTCGCTATTCGCGAGGGCGGCCGCACCGTCGGCGCAGGTGTCGTTACCAAGATTATTGCGTAAAAAGTAACCACAACGGCAAGGAGCCGGAGTCCGGCACATGGCAGAGACGCAAAAAATCCGAATCAAATTACGGGCGTACGATCATCGGCTGCTCGATCAGTCGACAGAAGAGATTGTTTCGGCGGCCAAACGCACGGGTGCGGGCATTAACGGGCCTATCCCGCTGCCGACCGCCATATCGAAGTATACGGTGAACCGGTCGCCCCACGTGGACAAGAAATCGCGCGAGCAGTTCGAGGTTCGCACGCACAAGCGCCTGATGGACATTGTAAATCCAACGGCGCAGACGGTGGATGCGCTGATGCGGCTGGATCTGCCGGCGGGCGTAGATGTCGAGATCAAGCAATAGCTCGAGGCGCAGACGGGTATACGGAGCCGTGTGTGCGCCGGCCCAGAGAAGGATAGTGAAACCATGGTAACCGCATTGCTGGGAAAGAAGCTCGGGATGACCCGAATTTTCACCGACGACGGACGCTGGATTTCCGTGACGGTGCTCGAGGCCGGGCCATGCACGGTGACGCAGGTCAAGACCGAGGCGAGCGATGGCTATGATGCCGTGCAACTTGGGTTTGACACGGTCAAGGAGTCGCGTTTGAGTCAGCCCGAAAAAGGCCACCAGGCGAAAGCGGGCGCGACGCCGAAGCGGCAGCTTCGGGAAGTGCCGCCTGCGCCGGATGCCGATCTGAGCGATTTGAAGCCGGGCGCTGAGGTGCGTGTCGATATTTTCGCGCCGGGCGATCTCGTGGACATTGCGGGCACGACGAAGGGCAAAGGATTTGCAGGCGTGCAGAAACGCCATGGTTTCAAGGGCGGTCCGGCCACGCACGGGTCGAATCTTCATCGTGCGCCTGGCTCGATCGGCCAGAGCGCAGACCCTTCGAAGGTCATCAAGGGCAAGCGCATGCCTGGCCGTATGGGCCGCGTGCGGCGGACCGTGCAGAACATCGAGGTGGTGAGAGTCGACCCCGAGAAGAACCTGCTGGTCGTTCGCGGCGCTGTTCCCGGCGCCAACGGGGGCTACGTCGAAGTGAAGAAGTGTTTGAAAGGAAGCAAGTAGCGATGGCAGCGGCGAAACTATTTAAGGTCGACGGCAGTGACGCAGGCTCGGTAGAGCTGAGCGATGCCGTATTTGACGTGCCGGCCAATCCCACGCTGATTAAGGAAGTGGCGGTTGCGTTGCGCAACGCCCAACGGCAGGGGAATGCAGAGACCAAGGTGCGTCATCAGGTGCGCGGCGGCGGCTCGAAGCCGTACCGCCAGAAGGGCACGGGCAACGCCCGCCATGGCAGCACGCGCGAGCCGCAGATGCGCGGCGGCGGCGTGGTGTTCGGTCCCCACAAGCGCGATTACCGCCAGAAACTGACGGCAGCCTCGCGCCGCAAGGCGTTGTGTTGCGTGTTGAGCGACCGGGTGCGAAGCTCGGCGTTGTGTGTGCTTGACGCGCTCGAGTGCGACGTGCCGAAAACAAAGCCGTTTGCGGACATGCTGTCGCACCTGCGCGCAAATGAAGAACGCACGCTGCTGGTCACGGCGGAGCCGAGCCGGGCGGTGGTGCTTTCGGCGCGCAATATTCCTCGGGTTGCGGTCCGGACGGCGGCCGATGTGAATGCCCTGGATGTGTTGGAAGCCAAGCGGGTTGTCGTGGCGCAGGATGCCGTGGCGAAACTTGAGGAGCGCCTGTCATGAGCCAGTCCCCCCACGATATCATCAAGGCGCCGGTCATTACCGAAGAATCGACGATTCAAAGCGAAACGCGCAACCAATATGTATTTCGCGTCGATCCGCGGGCGAATAAGCCGCAGATTCGCGACGCGGTCGAGCGCCTGTTCAACGTGAAGGTGCTGGCGGTCAATACGTGCAATTACGCGGGCAAGAGCCGTCGGCGTGGCATGCACCACGGCCGCACGGCCCATTGGAAGAAGGCCGTGGTGACGTTGCGCGAAGGCGACTCGATCGACTTGTTATAAAGGGAGTGAGTAAGCATGCCGCTACGCAGATTTAAACCCGTAACTCCGGCCCGGCGTTATATGAGCGTCTCCGATTTTGCGGAGATTACGAAGAAGAAGCCTGAGAAATCGCTTTTGGCTCCGAACCCGAGCAAAGCGGGGCGCAATGTCCACGGCCGTGTGACGGTGCGCCGCCGCGGCGGAGGCCATAAGCGCCGCTATCGCCAGATTGATTTCCGGCGTGACAAGGACGGCATTCCGGGCAAGGTCGTCGCGATCGAATACGACCCGAACAGGTCAGCGCGCATAGCTCTGGTTGTTTATGCCGATGGCGAGAAGCGCTATATCCTCTGTCCGTCGGGTCTCGAGGTGGGGATGACGCTTGATAGCGGTCCGGCCGCGGACCTTCAGGTTGGCAACTGCCTTCCTCTTGCGCGGATCCCGTTGGGCACGACGGTGCACAATGTCGAGATGACGCCGGGGCGCGGCGGTAAGATGGCGCGTTCGGCAGGCAACGCGTGCCAGCTTGTCGCGCGTGAAGGCCGTTATGCTGCGTTGCGTTTGCCCTCGGGCGAGATGCGGCGTGTGTTGTCGGAATGCCGCGCGACGCTTGGCAGCGTCGGAAATGAAGAGCACCAGAATATCAGCATTGGCAAGGCCGGTCGCTCTCGGTGGCTGGGGCGGCGCCCCAAAGTGCGCGGCGTCGTAATGAACCCGGTCGATCATCCCCATGGCGGCGGTGAAGGCCGCACGTCTGGCGGCCGCCATCCGGTTACGCCTTGGGGCGTGCCGACCAAAGGCCACAAGACACGCAAGAAGAACAAGCGCTCGAATATGCATATTATTCGCCGCCGCAAGAAGTAGGCAAGCAACGCCGAGGAGAGAATACTGTGCCACGCTCAGTCAAAAAAGGCCCGTTTGTAGACGATCATCTCATGAAGAAGGTCGAGAAGCATCTGAGCAACAAGGACAAGCGGGTCATCCGCACCTGGTCACGGCGGTCAACGATTACGCCGGACATGGTCGGCATGACGATCGCCGTTCACAACGGTCAGAAGTTTGTTCCGGTATTTATCACGGAGAATTCGGTTGGCCACAAGCTGGGTGAATTCGCCCCGACCCGGCAATTCCGGGGGCATTCGGGCTCGAGAGAGGGAGGTAAGTGATGGCGGAGGCGATTGCACGCGCCCGGTTCATCCGGATGGCGCCGCGCAAATTGCGCTTGGTGGCCGATTTGATTCGCGGCAAGACAGTGGAAGAAGCGCGCGACACCTTGGCATTTACCATTAAAGGTGCGGCGCCGGTGTTGGCGAAGGTGCTGAATTCGGCGGTGGCCAATGCGGAGAGCAAGGCGGCCGAGACCCGCCAGCGCATTGATGCCGACGAAATGATTATCAAGAAAGTGATTGTAAACGAAGGGCCGACGATGAAACGGCTGCATTTTCAGCCGCGCGGCCGTGCGGCGCGCATCCGGAAGCGCATGAGTCATATCGAGTTGGTCATAGGCGATTCGTAAAGGTGAGGCCTCGATGTCGAGGCCGCAAGATGAGGAGAGGACCGTGGGTCAGAAGGTACATCCGTTGGGTTTCCGCTTGGG
>SLSB01000260.1 GCA_007130675.1 Candidatus Hydrogenedentota bacterium
GGTGTGTTTTGGTTGCCCAGGGGCATCAGTCGGCAGATCGTCTGCGCGCCACCGGAGCGCCTGTTCTGGATTCGATTCGCTGCGTACCGTCGTTTCTTGGGCTCTCGAGGTGATACGGCGGCGCGCGTTATGCGTCTAGAATGCTGCGGACTTTTTCGGTGAGACTCTGCACCGTGAATGGTTTGTGCAGCATCGCATCCGAATCCGGGTTGCAACAGTCCTCGACGAGTTCGTTTGCGTAGCCCGACATAAACAATACTTTCATGTCCGGTATCTGAGGGGCGAGCCGCTCGTACAAGTCGCGTCCGTTCATCCTGGGCATGACAACATCGGTCAAGAGCAGATCGATGCGACGCTCGCAGTGCTCGGCCAAATCGAGCGCGGCCACCCCGTCTTCGGCGGCCATGACGTCATACCCATATCTTCGCAACACATTGCTCGTCAGCTCGCGCACCATCTCTTCATCTTCCACCACAAGGATGGTTTCTGAGCCGCGCATCTCGCCGCCCAGAGCACTGGTCTTCGGCAGCTCCTCTGGGGGTCCTGCGACAGAGGGCAGATACACGCGAAACCGCGCGCCTTGCCCTGGTTTGCTTTCCGCCCGGATATATCCTTGGTGCTGTTTGACGATCCCGTAGACGGTGGCCAAGCCCAGGCCGACGCCTTGTTCGGCCGATTTTGTGGTGAAGAACGGGTCGAAAACACGCTCGAGCACATCGGAAGACATGCCGGGGCCATTGTCTGAGACTGTGATGGTGCTGTAGTCGCCGGGTTTGAGGGGTAGCTGCCCGGTATCGGATGGGGGCGCGCTCACGGAGATGTTTTCGGTCACGATGGTGAGCACTCCTTCGCTTTGCATGGCGTCGCGCGCGTTTGCTGCGAAGTTCATCATAATCTGCTCGATTTGGGTGGGATCGGCCTCGACGGACCGCAGATTGGCATCCAACTCGATGCGCAGCTCGACGCCTTCTCCGAGCAGACGCTCGAACATGGGGGTCATATCGCGAAACAGGGCGTTCAAATCGAGCACCCGCATCTCCATGACCTGGCGTTTACTGAACGCGAGCAGCTGTTGCGTCACATGCCTGGCACGTTCTCCCGCCTGGCGGATCTCATGGATTATGGGGTATTTCGGGTCCTCTGAGCCCAAGCCTGCAAGGGCCAAATCCGAGCAGGACAGGATCACGGACAGCAGGTTATTGAAATCATGGGCGATGCCGCCGGCCAGCAGCCCGACAGACTCCATGCGCTGGGCGAGAAACAATTGCTCCTGGAGTTGTTTCTGCTTGGTGATGTCTTGCACGGTGCCGAGCACGCGTGTGATGCGGCCAGCATCGTCTTCCACGAGCTGCGCAACCGAATGGACCGTGCGCACTTCGCCGTCGTTTTCCCGGATGATGCGGTACTCGACATTGTAGGCTTCCAGCTCGCCATTGACAAAATGGTTCAGAGTGCCGAGAATGCGATCGCGATCCGCCGGGTGGAAGATCTTGCTTAGCACCGGCAGAGAAATCTCGCGGATACTTTTCGCAAGCCCGAAGATTCGGCCGGTCTCTTGAGAGCCCGTCAGTGTTTCGCGAACCACGTCGTATTCCCAGCTTCCCACTTGGGCGAATTCTTGGGTGCGCCAATACTGTTCCTCGCGCCGTCGAGCTTCTTCTGTTTCGAGCTGGCGCGCGATAAAACCGGCCGTATCCGCGGCCACAGCTGCCGCCGCATCGACGGTCTCGCGCTTGTCTCTGTCATTGGATGGCGCCAACACGAAAAAGCCAACAATCGTGTTCTGGCAAATGCAGGGCGTCACATATGCGCTTTGATAAGGCCGGAGCTCGGGTTCGGCGAGAAAATCCCATGGGAGCGAGCCCAAAGGCGCCGGTCCTCCGGCCATGAGCGTGCGGCGCATGTCTTCGTCTTCGACGGGGAGTTTTTCAAGCGCCTTGGCGGCCGTGAATGGAAGGTTCTGGCGTGTTTGGAGGGTTGGCTTGCCTTTTTCGATGGCATAGGCCGCGCCCGTCTGCCACCCGGACATCTTGAGGGCGGTTTGGAGCGCCAGGTTGAACCCCGCGCTCAGCGAAGGTGCTTCTTCAAGTTTTTTGGCGAGGTTCCGCAGGCGGGCATTGAGCACAGCAGCCCTTTCGGCGGTGTTTTCCGCTTTTCTGCGGCGGGTGACATCGCGCATTGAGCCGATCACGCGCGGCGGCGTGCCTTCTTCGCCGATCACAATTGCGGCCGACAGTGCAAAATCCGCCTCGCGGCCCTTGGTCAACCGCATGCGTATGTCAAAATCATCGACGCGTCCGGTTTCGCGAATCCGCCGCCGCAGGGCCTCACGCTGCTCAGGATCCATGTAAAACTCGTCGGCCATTCGGCCGACAATATGTTCGCGGGGAAACCCGGTGATGCGTTCGACCGAGGGGCTGATGTCGAGGATACGGCCTTCCGGGGTTGCCTCGAAGTATATGTCTTCGGCGTGCTGAAACATGCGCCGGTAGCGGTTTTCATCTGCAGCATGCCCGTGGCGCATGCGCGCCGCCTCGAGCATCACGCGGCTGAGCGAATGGTCGATCAGCAGGATCATTCCAATGTAGGCGTACTCGATGAGATAAACGAACTCGTAGGCGCCCACGGTTACGGCCATATCGTTGACCACGCCAAAGACAAACAACGAGATGGCCCATAAGAGTACTCGTGCCTTGGCCTTTTGTCCGACGCGGTAGAACCGCAGGCAACACCAGAGGACGTACGCGAGAAACACCAGGCCGATGCCGATGGTGATCTCGACAAGCGGCCCGGGGGCCACCTCGTAATAGACCACCTCGATGCCCAGTGGCAGATCAATCTCTTTCACGGATGGGCGCTGGCCGGCCCATGACAGGCCGCTCTGATCAAACCACAAGACCAGAGCGCTGATCGCATAGTAGATGGAGAAGGTATTGCGGGCGAATGCCGACATTTGGCCGGTATACCAGTAAATGAACCACAGAAAGGCGAGGGCGGAGAAGATGGCCGCGGACACCTGTGCGCGCTGCCAGTACATGCCCTCTTCGGGAGTCGTGACGCTGTAGAGGCCTGCTGTGGCAGTAGTATAAACCGCCACAAACAGACACGTTGTCGCAAAAGCCAGGTACTCTTTGTGTTCGCGCAGGCGCACGTATGCGGAGACATGGCGCATGCCGATGGTGCATGCGATGCCGGTCATGACGATGGCCGGTATGGACGCTGCGTTCATTCCGAGTGGTGTTCCTCAAAAGGGAAGGCGCCAGAGTACGCTGCGTTACCAGTGTCGAACCTCGCGTACCCTCCCCCCTGGTTTCGTGCGTGGCGACAGCTCGATCAAGTCGATCGTATTATGCCTTAAGTTTTGAGAATATGCATCTGTATAATACACCTATTCCTCGAGTACATGCGGAGGCACTTAACAGCATTGGAGATTTGACCACCATGCCCACATGGTTGATTGCGGTTCTAACGGGCGCTGGTTTTGTGATTGCATATCACACGTATGGGCGGTTTCTTGCGCGCAAGGTATTCGGAATCGACGCCGCCGCGCGTGTACCATCGCATGAGATGGCGGACGGAGTGGACTATGTTCCCACGCGCAAGGCAGTGCTTTTCGGTCACCACTTCACGTCGATCGCCGGCACGGGGCCGATCGTCGGCCCGGCCATTGCCGTGTTTTGGGGCTGGCTTCCCGCGCTGCTGTGGGTCGTGCTGGGGTCGATATTCCTCGGGGCGGTGCATGATTTTGGCGCGCTCGTGGTTTCTTTGCGCTCACGCGGCCAATCGCTTGGGGATGTTGCCGGCCGGATGATTTCTCCGCGTGCCCGGGTTCTGTTTCTGCTCATTTTGTTTTTCGTGCTGATGGTGGTGATCGCCATTTTTGGACTGGTGATCGCGGTCATTTTTGCCACCTACCCCGAGAGCGTGCTATCGGTCTGGGTGGCCATGCCCGTGGCGGTTGCCATCGGTTTGTGGATCTACAAACGGGGCGGCAGCCTTCTGGGGCCATCGCTTGGCGCGCTCGCGATACTCTATGCCGCGGTGGCCTTGGGCGTTTATGTCTTGCCCATAGATGTTGGCGCCATCTTTGGCATTCCTCTGTTTGGCGGCAACGAACACGGGTTTTTGGCCGGTTTGGGCTCGGCGGTGGTGTTGTGGACGCTGCTGCTTCTCGTGTACTGCTTTGTGGCCAGCGTTCTGCCGGTTTGGTTGCTTCTGCAGCCGCGCGACTACATCAACTCGCATCAGCTTGTTGTGGCGCTTGTGCTGCTGGTGCTCGGCCTGGCGGTGGGCCACCCGGCCATGGTAGCCCCGGCCATCAACATGAGTGTGCCGAGCGACGCACCGCCCCTTTTCCCGTTTCTGTTTATTACGGTGGCCTGCGGCGCCATATCGGGGTTTCACTGCCTGGTGTCGTCGGGAACGTCGTCGAAACAAATCCGAAGCGAATCCGACGCTCAGTTTGTGGGCTACGGCTCGATGCTCATGGAGGGCGCTTTGGCGGTGCTGGTGATTCTGGCCTGCACGGCGGGGCTCGGGCTGGGCGTTCGCCAAGAGGGTGAGGTTCTCACGGGCGTTGCGGCGTATTCTGCTTACTATGGAGAAAGCTGGGGCGCGATGAGCGGGCTCGTGCGCCAGGTGGGGGCGTTTGTCGAGGGCGGAGGAAATCTGCTGGCGGCGGTGGGTGTGCCGCTCGAAATGGCCGTGGGAATCATCGCGGTCATGGTTGCATGTTTCGCGGCAACGACACTCGATACCGCCACCCGGTTGCAGCGCTATATCGTGCAGGAGCTGGCTGGTGTTGTACGGATTCCCGCATTGCGGAATAAGTACGCTGCCACGGCGGTCGCGGTTTTGACGGGCGGTGCGCTGGCGCTGATTCCCGGGCCCAGCGGCCCCGGCTCGGGCGGCCTGATCCTGTGGCCATTGTTTGGGGCCATCAACCAATTGCTGGCCGGTCTGGCGTTTCTGGTGGTCGCCTTCTACCTCATCCGGCACAGCCGCCCGGTCTATGTGTTGGTGCTGCCCTTGGCGGTGATGGTCGTCGTGCCGGCGTGGGCCATGTTGCTCAACCTCGGTCAATGGTACGGCGAGAGCAAATGGCTTCTGGTTGCCATCGGCGCAGCCGTGTTGTTGCTCGAGGCGTGGATGATCTTCGAGGCGGCACTGATGTGGAAGAAGGCCAAAGGGGTTCTGCCCGAGGCCTTGCCGCTGCTGACACCCGGCGCGGCGCCGTCTCTGGATGGCGAGGGCGGCGGCGCGTGTTGACCCTGTCGCGCCTCGGAATCATTGCTGTGGACCGAATCAACATGAAGGGGGAATGACTTGCCATGAAAGCCGCCGCCGTTCTTGCACTGATGAGTCTCGTGAGCGCCGCCTCGCTGGCCGGTGAAGCGGGCGGACCGCTTCGCACCTTGGTCCTGGACCCGGGAGAAGGCAATCCGCGCAATTCCGAGGGCGACTTCATTCAATTGGAGGACGGGCGGATTCTGTTTGTCTACACGCATTTTACCGGAAGCGCCAGCGACCATGGCGAGGCGTTTCTGGCCGGGCGTTTCTCGGATGACGGCGGCAGAACCTGGACGTCCGAGGATACGCTCATTCTGCCGAACGAGGGCGGGATGAACGTCATGTCGGTATCGTTGTTGCGTCTGCACACCGGCGAGATCGCCCTGTTCTACCTGCGCAAGAACTCGACGAGCGATTGCCGGCCCATGATGCGGGTTTCGACCGACGACGCCCGGACCTGGTCGGACCCCGTGCTGTGCGCCGAGCCCATGGGCTACTACGTGGTGAACAATGACCGCGTGCTGCAGCTCGAGAGCGGCCGCCTGGTTATTCCCGCTGCCCGCCACAGCCTTCCCGGCGAGAGCTTCACAAGCCGCGGTCAGGCCATGTGTTTTCTCTCGGACGACGGGGGCGCCACGTGGTATGCGAGCGAGACGGTGCTCGAGGCGCCCGAGGCCAGCCGGACGGGCCTCCAGGAGCCGGCGGTTGTGGCGTTGAATGACGGCCGCCTCATGATGCTTTCGCGCACCGATCAGGGCTTCCAGATGCGGTCATACTCGAGCGACGAGGGCATCACGTGGACCCCAGCCGAGCCCACCGATATCGCCAGTCCGGTGTCGCCGCCCACGATCGAGCGCATTCCTTCGACCGGCGACCTGCTCCTGTTGTGGAATGACCACAGCGACATCGACCCGGCGCTTGAAGGCAAACGAACGCCCTTCACCGCGGCCATCTCGCGAGATGAAGGCCAGACGTGGGAGCATGTCCGCCAGTTGGAAACGGACCCCGACGGTTGGTACTGCTATACTGCCCTCGAGTTCGTGGGCGATGCCACCTTGATAGGCCACTGCGCTGGGGACCGTATCGTTGGACAGCTCAACCGGACGCAGGTGCTTCGTGTGCCTATCGCATGGTTTTATGGGAAGTAGCGGGCCGGGGCTCAGTTGGCGAGGGATGCCGGGTCACCCCGAGACTGACTGCGCTGCTCCGGGACGAAGCAGAGCGCGCACCTCGCGCTCGAGTGCGCTTAGCGCTATGGGTTTTTCGCAGATCTTGTCCGCGCGGCAGGCCCCGGGAAGATCAGGATGGCTGGCGAAGCCCGTTAACGCAATGATCGGGGTTGTCGGGCAAAACTCTTTGAGCAACCGAATGGCTTCGATGCCACTCAGCCGTGGCATCTCGATATCCATCGTGACGATATCGTATACGCGCTCCTGGCATTTCTCGACGGCTTCGAGACCGTCGCGCGCGATATCTACGGCAAAGCCGCGTTTCTCGAACCATTGGGCAAGCGCGTGCACGATGACGTCGTCGTCGTCGGCAATAAGAATGGTCGGCGTATGCACCATCCAATCCTCCTCTCAAATTGGCCCAGCTTCGCCACGGTTGGCGGATGGGGCCCGGATTGTCGTATCGTCCCGCATTTTCCGCATCAATATGAGGGCAGCGTGAAGCTGAAGAATACAATATACAGGGGATTGTACCGAAGAATGCGCCGAAAGTCAACGCGCTAAACGGGCTATTATTGTTTATATTGAAATTTAATAGCGCGTTGCGGGGTAACTGTATTTACGGTGCTTTCCCTGAAAAACGGGCGGTTTGGCGGAAACGCTGGAAAACCCGGTCGATATGCGTTAAATTATAGACGTAGAATAGCCTACGCCGTTTTCCCGCTTGTTGCGGGATAGGTGAGTGCCCGCACATGGTCGCGGTCGGGCAAGGGAGTGTTCCATGGCCGACGAGATGTTTTTTTCCTCCGACAGCAAATCGCTTCGCCGGGGGAAACGCACAGCCCCGCGCACAGAAACGTGCCGTCCGTGTCTGGTTTGGCCCGAGGATGCTCCGGACATGCACATGCGTGGCGTGATACTGGATATGAATGCCTACGGCATGCTCGTGCGTATGCTGGAATCTCTTCCGCCCGGCATGCGCATCGAGATCCAACTTATGCGCGACGATGAGTTCCGTGAACCTCTCGCGAAGCCCGTCACGGCGATGGTAGTGCGCAATATCGTGCACAACGACGGTTTTGTTGAACATGGGGTTCAGGTGGTCCAGCACAGGATTCGCAGGCAGGAGAGCAAACCGTTGCGTAAAACGCCTTGGACGCCGCGACCGCGGCGGCGCGAGCGTTCGCGCATGCATACTCGCCACCTGCGTGCCACGGGTAGTAAACCGCGAGGAAGGGAGTAGGACGTTGGCAAAGCCGAAGATTCTCATCGTTGACGACGAACCGGATGTGGTCACACTGATCGGGCATGCCCTGGATAGCGAAGGCATGGAAAGTGTGGCGGCTTATGACGGTATCAGCGCGCTGGATATTGCCGAAAGCGAATCCCCGGACGTAATCCTCCTGGACATTATGATGCCCATGATGAGCGGTTACGAGGTGTGCCAGCAACTGAAGGCCAATCCCGAGACCCGGCATATCCCGATCATCTGTGTCACGTCAGCGCATAGTACGGAGGCGTTCGCGCGCTGCCGGAGCGTCGGCGCAAACGCTTTGCTTACGAAGCCATTCTCGCCCGCGGAGCTTGTCGCGCAGATTCAGCGTCAGCTTGCCAAGACCGAAGAACAGGAGACCACCTGAGTATTGTCCTCTCGCAGGGACGGCACCTTGAACGAGCCGTGGTTACTCGCCATCCACCGCCCGGCAAGCCGGGCACTCCAGCGAGGCTATTCGCGCATATCTCACTCTGTTCTCACCGATGCTCGACTGGCGATTTGGCCTCGAGGGTTGACAGGCAATTGAACTGCTCTGCACCCGAATGATATAGTCGAACGCGCAAATCGTTGTTTCGCAAGCATGCGTGAAGAAAAGAGTTGCGCACAGGCGACTGTTTAGAACCGGCATGGGGGAATCCGGGCGTTAGCAGTCCGGCAGAGGCACCATCGTGACCGTTGCGAACTGGATTACCATTGCCCGTCTATTAGCGATACCGTTTATCGCGGGAAGCATCTGGGCGTTTGCGCCTGGGCGCGAGCAGTGGCGTGTGATTGCTCTTGTTGCATTTGTGGCGGCGGGCCTGTCGGACGCGCTCGATGGGTATGTCGCGCGTGCGTTCAATCAGAAGTCGCGCATGGGCGCTATCCTGGACCCGCTTGCAGACAAGCTGCTCATCAACATTACGCTGGTGTTTCTGGCGGTAAACGCAACCTTCGATTATCCGGTGCCGCGCTGGTTTCCCGTCTTGGTGCTCAGCCGGGATGTGATCATCAGCATGGGCTCTTATGTGCTCAGCGATGTGTACCGCAGGTTGCGGGTGCGGCCACGGCTGTCTGGGAAGCTCACAACCGCCGCGCAATTGGCCTATATCGTGGCGGTTCTGATGAACCTTGTGGTAGCGCCGGGGCTGTTGTGGGCTGCGTCTGCGATCACGCTCGTCTCGCTAATAGACTACTTTCTTGAAGGGTTGCGCCAAGCGCGCGCCAGAGGAACCGCTTGATGCCGAAATCCCACACACTGCCCCTCGTGGCCATTTGCGGCCGCCCGAATGTGGGCAAATCGACCTTGTTCAACCGCATTGTGGGTAAACAGCACGCGATTGTTCACGGCCAGGAAGGCATTACGCGCGACCGCACCTACGCGGCCGCCGAGTGGCATGGCAAAGCGTTCCGGCTGGTTGACACCGGCGGCGTGGTCGAGAATCCGGTTGATCCGGTGTCGCACCGGGTGCAGGAACAGGTTCGGATGGCCCTCGAGGAGGCCGATGTCATCATTTTCGTAGTGGACGGACAGCAGGAGATCACCCGCACCGACGAGGAGTTGCGCGACGCGCTGTTCAAGTACGGCAAACCCATCTTCGTGGCCGTGAACAAGCTCGATAACGAACGGCTGCAACTCAATCTAGCGGAATTTTATGGGCTTGGCCTGGGCGAACCGCTTGCGCTCTCGTCGAGTCATGGGTACGGCGTCGATGATCTTATGCAGACGGTCGTGGCAGCGTTGCCCGAGGGCGCGGCTGCCCCCGAGAAGGACGAACAGACCACTAGAATCGCGGTCATCGGAAAACCCAATGTGGGAAAGTCGTCGTTTGTGAACGCCATCCTCAACACCGAGCGCACGATTGTTGATGATAAGCCCGGCACGACGCGCGACGCCATTGACGTGGAGGTGGTGTGGGACGGGCGCCCGTATGTGCTCATAGACACCGCGGGTATGCGGCGCAAGGCCGGGGTCAAGGAGGCCGTCGAGCATTTCAGCATCAGCAGGTCGCTGCGGGCCGTGCGCCGCGCCGATGTGTGCCTCGTGCTTATCGATGCGACCGAGGGCATTACGGAACAGGACAAGCGCATCCTGTTTTATGTGCGTGAGCACGGGGCGGGCATGGTGCTCGTGTGG
Source organism: Candidatus Hydrogenedentota bacterium (assembly GCA_007130675.1). Lineage (GTDB taxonomy): Bacteria > Hydrogenedentota > Hydrogenedentia > Hydrogenedentales > SLHB01 > UBA2224. Next base: position 9,851 of record SLSB01000260.1, read on the forward strand.
ACCAAGTGGGATCTGATCGAGGACAAGGATCAGCGGTTCAAGGAACTGGCCGGCGAAATGGATTTGAAAGCGCCCTTTCTACATTACGTGCCCTCGATCACCGTTTCGAACACCACGCGGCAGCGCCTTTTCAAGACGTTCGAGCTGGTGGATCAGGTGGCCGCCGAGGCGGCCAAACGCATCCCCACGCCGGAGTTGAACCGGTTTTTCGAGGACTTGCGGGCGCACGACGTTGCGGCGGCTCAAAAGGGCAAGCGCGCCAAAGTGCTTTATGCGACACAAACCGGAGACAAGCCGGTGGCCTTTGTGCTTTTTGTGAACCAGAAGCGATTGTTTCATTTCAGTTATCTGCGTTTCATCGAGAATCGCCTGCGCGAGCGTTTCGGATTTCAGGGGGTCCCGATACGCATCGAACTGCGCGAGGAAAGTAGGAAGGGCCGATGAGTTGGCAGGTGTTGGCGGCGGTGGGGGTTTCGTATGTGGTGGGCTCGGTGCCCACCGGGCTTTGGTTTGGCCAATGGGTGCGCGGGATCGACATACGCGAGCATGGCAGCCGCAACATCGGGGCCACCAACACCCTCCGCGTGCTCGGGAAGAAGCTCGGGGCCGTGGCCCTGGCCGGCGACGTGGGAAAGGGCTTGATTGCGGTGCTTCTCGTCGCGCGTTTGGACGCGGAATGGCCCTACACAGCGCTCGCCTGCGGTGTGGCGGCCATTGTCGGGCATATCGCGCCCGTATTTCTCAAGTTCAAAGGCGGCAAGGGCGTCGCCACCAGCACCGGTGTGTTTCTCGCGCTGGCGCCTGCGGCCACCCTCATTGCGGCAGTGGTTTTCGGCGGGGTTGTCTATGGAACGCGCATGGTGAGCGCGGCCAGTCTCTCGGCCGCCGCCGCGCTGCTACTCGCCGTCAGTGTGCTTCCACATGGCTGGGCGACGTTTCCCACACACACGTTACCTGAAGGCTGGGCATTGCGCATCGCCGCAGCCGTGGTGGCATGCCTGGTTGTGATACGGCACCGGACCAATCTCCAGCGTATTCTGAAAGGCGAGGAGCACCGCTTCTGAATCCCTGCGCCGCCCTCCGTCCTGCTCGAGCGATGCCACCGCGGCCGTGGAGCATGTGCGGTCAGTGACCGTGCAGGGATTGTGTCTTTTTCCCGCAGTTCAGTTTTCTGTCTCGGTGTCTTCGTCCTCGCCTTCGGACTCGGGTTCTTCTTCGGTCCCTGGCCGCGGAATTTGGGATGGCATATCCCGTCTCGCGCCGCCCCACTTCATTTCGTAGCGAAGCTGCACGCGTGGCTCGCCGCCTCTCACGTCCACGTCGGCACGAACCCGCTCGCCGCCGACTTCGACTCTGGGTCTTCCGCGCTCATCGGTTCCAACGCGCACTGCGTCGTCTTCATCGCCGATTATGGTGCCTCTCGCTCTCTCTCTCGTTCTCTGCTCGGCTCGCGCGGCCTCGGTTTCCCTGCGCCATTGTTCAGTAAACGCAGGCGAGGAGTCTTTGGTGCGGGTGCACGCACCCGCAATCACTGTCAGCACCAGAATGGCCGCCATCTTGTTCATTGTGAGAAACCTGTGTTGATAGTGAAACTGCGCCATGTGCCCACCTATTATACCGCCGCGGCTGCGAAGACTTACACCTGAATCCCGCCGCCTCGGCCTTTTCTGTCACAATTCGCACCACGTACTGTTTCGTGCCGCCCTCCCCTGCTCCACGTCGTGTGCATGCGAGGGTGTATCATCAGCTGGCAAGCAGGAATCAGCCGGCGCCGCTCTTCAAGTCTTCGACGAGCGCCACATAGGCTTCTTTCGCCTCAGCCTGACTCAGCCCTTTGAGAGCGGACCAAGCTTCGTGTTTGGCCTTTCCGACGAAATCCAGAATACCCGGCCGCGGTTTCGTACAGTCACCTTCCTTTCCCTGCTTGTACAACGCATATAGCCGAAGCTTCACAGCATCTTCCGGCGCTTTGGGAAGCTGCGTGACGTCTACAGCCGCCTGTTCAAACCGTGCATCAAGGTCTTCCGCCATTGTAGTGTTCCTCCTTTGTTTGCGACCGCTGCCCTGTGTCCTTCCATTACCGTTGTAACCTACCAGCGCGTTTTGCGCAAGATCCATCGCAAAGCCCCCCTTAAGCCTTGACAATTCTGACGTCGGGTCATATTATGCGCACATGTGTGTCCGGGGGGTCTGGATGCACGGAAACCAAAGTATGGAGGATTGATGCAATGAAGAGACGTGGATTTACCTTGATCGAGCTGTTGGTTGTGATTGCTATCATCGGCATCCTGGCGGCGATTCTGCTGCCGGCACTTGCCCGTGCGCGCGAGGCGGCGAGGCGCGCAGCCTGCGCCAACAACCTCAAACAGTTTGGCCTCATCTTCAAGATGTACGCCAACGAGAGCAGAGGCGAGAAATACCCGCCCATGGCCAAATTTCACGCCGGGTCGTATTCCCCTGGCGCCCCCGAGCAACAAGTGAACTCGAATCACATGTTTCCGGACGGCCCGATGCTGTACCCCGAATACTGGACCGACGTCAACATTGCACGGTGTCCGTCCGACGTTGGCGCAGATACACGCAACTACTGGCAGAATGCCTTCGGCGGCGATCCAATCCGCCCGGAAAAGTTCTGGAACATTTCGTACAATTATCTTGGCTGGGCATTCATGCCGTCGCATTACCTTGCCCCGGGCGTGGATGAAAACAAGTATCCCATGGATTTGATTGCCGACCTTCACCCCGACTTTCTTGGAATCGGCATGGGCTCGGGTCCCATGTACGACGCGCTGTCCGGTGGCCTTCCTATCGGTACGTCAGTATCACTGAGCGAAAGCGCGTTCTGGAACAGCCTGCACGAGGGCGACATTGGCCTGAGCGACGGCCAAACCGTCTACCGGCTGCGTGAAGGTATCGAGCGGTTCTTTATTACGGACATCAATAACCCCGCCGCCGGCAGCAAAGCGCAGAGCGAGATTGCGGTCATGTGGGATACGGCCATTGTCGCCGTTTCGCCTCTGTCGGACAGCCGTCCCTCGTTCAACCACATTCCTGGCGGGGGCAACGCGGTCTATATGGATGGCCACGTCAAGTTCATCCGGTATCCGGGCGAGTTCCCCATCAACGCCACGTGGTCGCAGGTAATGACGCAAATGATGGTTGCGATGGATCCATACGGCTGATACCGCAGCCTTGGCACCCCCTGTGGCGCCGCGAGAGGCCAGTGGCTTCAGGGTAGACAGCTTTAAGGAGCAATTCGGCCCGGGCGGGGGCATTACGGTAGACAGTGCCGTACCTTTGTCTGGGCCGTTTTTTTTGTCGCCATTCCGTGGTGGTTCTTGCGCATGACAGTGTGAAAATGCGTATACTGTGTCCGGATCGACCATGGTTTCGAGGCTTCGGTGTGCAGCCGCCGCCCTCGATTCGTTTGGGGTGTGGCCGATGGTGGTGAGTGTTTCCTCTTCCTATCTGCTGGAGGCATTTTCGTGACCTCGATAGACAGTCAGCTATCTCCGAAACAACGCGAGATTCGCGAGCGGGAGGAACTTATCCTCGAGGTTGCCCGCGAGATGTTTCTCGAGGAAGGCTATTACAACCTCACGATGGGCAAGATTGCCAAGCGTATCCAGTGCGCCAAGGGCACGGTCTACCTCCATTTTCCCTGTAAGGAAGACGTCATTGTCGCATTGGCCGAGCGCGCGCATCAGCGCCGATATGCCATGTTTCAGCGGGCCATGGCGTTCGAGGGCCGCAGCCGCGAGCGGATGTTGGCATTCGCGCTGGCGGGCGAATACTTCGTGCGTCTGTATCCCGGTGACATGCAGATAATCAAGACAATCACCCGCTCGTTCCGCAAGAAGGTGTCTGCGGAACGGGTAATGCGCTTCGAGACACTCGAACAGCAGGTGATCGACTATCTTGTGCGCATGGTCGCACAGGGTGTGACGGAAGGCGATCTTGTGCTCGAACCGGGCATGAGCACCGGCAGAGTTGTCTGGGGGCTGTGGGCTCTTGCCGACGGCGCCTACGGCATCATTCTCAGCGGTGTGTCGCTGGATGCGGTGGGGGTGAGCGATCCGTGGGCGTTGCTGACCCTGTTCATCAACCGGCTGAGTGACAGCTTTGGCTGGCGGCCGCTTTCTGGCGAGTGGGATTATGAAGCATCGCTCGAGCGTATCAGGCGCGAGGTGTTCCCCGAAGAGGCGCGAGAACTGGGCGAGCTGGTTGGCGAGGGGTGATCGCCTTTGCGGGGGGGCGCGTCAGGACTCGGCGGCCTTGCACGAGATGTTGCCACACCGGGGGCTTTCTAATACGTGTTGCAGGCACGCTAGAAGAAGACCTGGTTAAGTCCCAATACCTGTATAGCGCCAAAGACCTGTATTTGATGGGCATTGACTCTTCATCCAGATGCGATGGCCCGCAGTTTTTGCGGTGGCGTGGGTTTCTCGCCTACCATGTGCGCAGAGGAAACGTTACTATGCGCAAAAGCAAGCCGACCTCGGCATGTGTTCAGCGGAGTTCGTTCAACGGGCGTGATTTTCTTGCGCGTGCCGCCGCGGGAGCGGTATGGGCCTGCGCCGCAGCCCGTGTACATCGAGCGTTTCGGTTATGCCGCAGCGGAAGCTGAGACGGTGCTCTACACGCATTAATGCCCGCTTTGGCGGAGCCTGAAAGGAGCTACAGATGGTTCAAATCGAGTCTATCAAAGGCAATACCCTTGCTGTGAAGGTCGCCAACAAGCTCACCGACGAAGATTATGAGAAGGTTTTGGTGCCGGGGCTCGAGCAGCTTCTCGAAACCCATGACAAGGTGCGGGTGCTTGTGGACGCCACCGATTTCAAAGGCTGGACCCCGTCTGCCGCGTGGAATGACGTGACGTTCGGCATGCAACACCGCAACGACTTTGAAAAGTTCGCCGTTGTGGGCGGGGCCGAGTGGATCAATTGGGGCGCGAAACTGGGCGCGCATTTCATGAGCGGCGAGGTGAAGACCTTTGCCGAGGATGAACGCGAGCAGGCGTGGGAGTGGATTCAAGAGTAGAGGGGGGCGGGTGACGATGCATAGAACGTCATTGATGATGACAGGTTTGATGCTGGCCATGTTTGGGGGCGCTTTCGCGTGGCAGGCGGGCGCGGCGGACGAAGACGGGTCGGCGCGCATTGACTGGATGGAAAAAGCCTACGGCGACGGCCGCCACAATGCGTTTACGGACCTTATCCACTGGAACGGCATGTATTACCTGTGTTTTCGCCATGGTGAGCACCACGTTTCCATGGATGGTGAGATTCGCGTGATGCGCAGTCCCGACATGCGAACATGGGAGCCCTGTGGCGTCTTACGAACCTTTGGCGACGATCGCGATCCGCATTTTACCTCCACCGAAGACCGGCTCTATGTTTACTTCGGCGTGTGGGACCTCGAACACGCGGCCGATCACGGCACGCCCAACCGCCGCGATGTGCGGTCGCACTTCGCCTCGACCGAGGATGGCGAGACCTGGTCGAGTGTGCGAGGGGTATATGACCCGAAGTGGTGGCTGTGGCGCGTACGGCGCCATGAGGATGTGTTCTATTCGATCGCGTATTCTGCGTTCCGGCCCACACCGTCGATGCGCGAATCGCGCCTGCTGCGTTCGGAGGCCGGTCTCGAATGGGAGTACGTGAGCACCGTCACCACCGAACGCATGAGCGGCGAGGCCGACATGTGGTTCGAGGATGACGGCTCGATGTGGATTGTCAGCCGGACGGGCGAGGCGCCCGGCCATGCGTGGCTGCACCGCTCGGACCCCGATAAGCAAACCTGGACGGCCCACGATCTGGGTGAACTGATTCACAGTCCGGTCATTGTGAAATGGCAAGACCGGTTTTTCACCGCGGGACGGGCACGCGCCGACGACGGGAACGGTCACGTCACCCGGCTTTGGGAGTTGTATCCAGACGAGCCCCGCCTGCGCCGGCTGTTAACACTTCCCAGCGGCGGCGACACGTCGTATCCCGGCCTGCTGGTGGACCCCGCAACCGCCGATGGGGAGAAACCGGCCCTCTTTATCAGTTGGTATTCGCAGCATGACCAGGAGAGCGAACCCAACTTCACCAGGGCGACGGCTTCCGTGTATGTGGCGCGGATTATCGTCGAAGACTGACACGCTACGGGTCCGTTTCTGCGATGCTTTCGGGTGAAACGCTCGGTTGGCTTCGCCGCCTCAGGATAGCGTGTTCTCAGGAGCATCGAGGACGCGGGAAGAGATGGAGGCCTGGCGGTCGGAAGAGTGGCATGGTCAGGACCACGCCACAGCGGGTGGTGCAGAAGAATGCAGGCGAGACGCCTGCGCTGCGAGCACGCCACAAGCGGAGCGCGGTTGGGGTGTAGCATGGCCATCTTGGCCATGATTGGCCACGGGCGATAGGCGTGCGCTACGGGAGACCTGACGGTCGGAGGAGTGGCGAGGCGGGGAATGCAGGCGAGACGCCTGCGCTACGAGCACGCCCCAGTAGACTATCGTGATTGCGCGCTATCCCCCGCCGGGCAAACCGGGCGAAACCAAAGCGGCGGCAAGCCGCCGCACTCCAAACCTCGCCGAGCATCGAGACATTGTGGGCAGGAGTCACCGTATGCCGCTGCTGGAGAGTCTATGTTAGACTGGTTTGGCGAGGAACAATGGGTTGGCAGGTTGAAGCTTTGGCGAGAACTGGAGGGCGTTATGATTTGCGTGCGGGTGCTGGTGGTTTTGGGGTTGACAGCGTTTGGGGCGTTGGCGGAGGAGGCCGGTCCGCCGCAAACGGTGACCATCACGGTTGACGCGGGCACCGTGCGCGCGCCCCTCGAGCCGTTCTGGGCCAGTGTCGTTTTTCACCCGACCGAGTACCTCTCGACCGCGTGGGGCGAGGAACATATCGCCCTCCTGCGCGAATCGGGTCTGGCGCTCGAATACGTGCGCATCTACAACC
>SLSB01000158.1 GCA_007130675.1 Candidatus Hydrogenedentota bacterium
ATCTGCCGGGTGGATTTCGACACCGTGGGCGCGGCCACCGTCACCCTCGAACGCAGCCGCGACGGCCAGACGTTTACTACCGTACACCGCATGACCTCGCGCGAACGTGGGGGCGTTCGCGCGCCGGCCATTCTCGAAAGACCCGTGAGCACACGCTACTTGCGCATCACGGCGGAAGCCCCGGCCGAGCAAGCGGTGTTGCGCAATCCCCGCGTGTTCGCCTTGAAAGGCCCCGCCGTCGGCGTATGCGGCCGCTCGGATGCCGCACCCATACTCGATGCGTCGTTTACGGAAGGGTGCTGGCCACTCGAGCCCCAGGTAGACGGCTTTGTCTTACGAAACGGACGCGCCTTCGCGCAAGCGCAGACCACCTGCTGGCTTTGCGTGGCCCAGGACACGCTCTATATCGCGGTGTACGCGCGCGAACCCCGCATGGCCACCATGGCAGCTTCGGCGAAAGACCGGGACGCCTCCCTCGAGGGAGACGAACACTTCGAGATAACGGTGGAGACACCCGGCGGAACGGTCTTCACATTTGCGGTGAACCCCTTGGGCACCCAGTTCGACAGCCGCGACGGCGACCCCGGCTGGCGCGGCGACTGGCAAGTGGCGACCGCATCCTATGACGAAGGCTGGGCCGCGGAGTTCGGTATTCCCTTCAAGGTTTTCGGCCAACAACCCAGACGCAGCGAAGCGTGGCGCATGAATTTCACCCGTTTCCGCAACAACGTTCACAAAGAGCATTCCTCCTGGGCGTACGATCCGAAGACCGGCCGGGTTTCCGAGTGGGGCAACATGATCTTCAATTGACACTGGGGTCTTGCGGAAAGTCCTCGGCCACACCGTATCCCAGCGCGTTGGCAAGCCGCCCGCAGTGGTGTGCCTTGCGTCGCGCGGGCCGTTTCGATACGCTTGCAGGGTTAGGCGCAAGTCAACCACCGAGGCCCGCCGGCTGTGATGGGCTCGGAAAAATCTCGGGGAATTTTGACACGGGCAGGCTGCCGCGCGAGATTGCGCGGAAACCCGGCCGACGTGCAGACCCTATCTTTGCTCCAAACGGCCGCGGCACCGTGCCCGGCGAGTAGGGAATCAAGAGCGGCTGGCCGAAGGTGCACTCGACAGATAGATTGGAATGCTTTTTCGCATGAAACGCTGGCTCTGGCTTCTAGCGGCGACCACCCCGGTCGCCTTCATCGCATCCGTCACGTGGTATGGGGCATTCACTTTCGTGAACGCCTACATGATCCGCGGGCTCGGCGCCTCCAACACCGACTGGACCCGGGCCACACTCGCCATGGCCGCCGGCATGCTGGTGTGGCACGTCCTCACCACCGAATTGTCGGCCTTAATCGGCCGCCGCCGCACCGCCACGGTGGCCGCATGCATTGCGTCTCTCAGTTACCTGGCGTTGCCGTTTGCCCGCGAAGTCTGGATGGTCTCGGTGCTGATGGCGTTTATGGGCTTCGGCACAGCGGGCTATCTGGTTGCCTGGATGCCTTACGTGACGCACTACGGCGGAAGCCGGCCCGCGCGCGCAATCGCCATCGCCTCGATCTCGTTCAACCTGGTTTCGGCCATCGCCATCTTTGTGCTGGGTCCGGCCTTGCAGGCGGCGCGCTTCCGGATGGCCTTTCTTACCATCGGCGGGCTATGCGTTGCCTGTGTCGCGGCATTTCACATCCTGGCGAAACACCTCGAGCGCCTGGCTGATTCCGAGGTGCAGAGCGGCAACGGAACCTACGCGGGCACACCGGTGAGCTTTCTCAAACTGAAGTGGCACGATATGCGCGAACTCGTGTTCAGCGCCTTTCCCGTCGTTTTGATATTGGGCATCTGCGCCGCACCGTTCGCATTCCACACCTCGAACCAGTTGTTCCCCAACCTCGCGCGCGACGTGTATGGCGTCGCCGAAGACAATATCGCGCGGCTGGTCGGCGTTGGCCGCCTGCCTGCCATGCTCACGCTGTTTCTGATCACGCCCATTATCGACCGGCTTAACCTTGTGCGCTTTTACGGAATCTCGCTGGTTGCCGACGGGCTGCTGATCGCCGCCATCGTGTTCTCGCCCGACATCGTCCTGGCTGGCGGCGCCTACTTGCTGTTCTATCTTTCGCACGGGCTCGTCTGGGCCTTCGCCCTGCCCGCGATCAACGTGTGCGTCAGCCCGAGGCTGCGCGATTCGGCGTTCGCGCTCACGGCCATGTTCGAGATCATCGGCGTGTTTTCGGCGGGGTTACTGCACAACCGGCTACTCGAGATGGGCAAGAGCCTGCCATTTGTGTTTATCGCCTCGGGCATTGTAGCTGGGGGAGCTGGACTCCTCCTTCTCACCTACTCGTTTTCGTTTCATGCGGTTCAGAATAGCGGAAAGAATGGCCCACGATGATGGCAACCGCGCCGGGAAAACCACCCCGTGCCCCATCTTACCTCTGGAAGTGCTATCCAGGCACTTCGTGAGTGTCGCAGGACGCTTTTGGGGGCACAAAGACATCGTTCTGCCGGTGGAGGGCCCAGAGTCCAATTCCTTGTAAGATGGAGGGTCGTGTTGATCACTTTTGTTCATTCTTTATTCAAATCTGACAACTTACTTAACAAAATATCCATGTAAAGCTCAATCATAATTGAATAACTTGCACGGTTCTTTGCTCTGCGCGAAGGTTTGTTCGGCATTTATTGAAAAAACCCGCCATTAACATGCCAAAGTACATATTTACAGTGACTTAAGGCCAAGGGATGTTCTCGGATGTTTTTCGAAGGGGATTTTGGACTTGTCAGGAATCACATCGTTCGAATGCACATAAAATATTATGAATAAAAGATATAGGAGCCCAACCGCAAGTTAATCATACAAGACAATTAATTGGTCACGCATGAGCAAAAACTTCGAAGGTGAATATATGGCACATGTCTTGCGTCTATATTTGTTGACTCGGAGCTGCGGAAACTGGCTCTTGGTGCCAAGCAAATGCTTGCGTTGTTGATGACCGGAGAGCATTTCCCGGCCCCGAACGTGGCATTGATTTGTTGAGTATCATTTGAAGCCCTCCATTCCGCTTCCTCCTGGAAGCCTGGCCCTGGTTCTCCCCGCCAGGGCCTTTTTCTTTGAGTGCCTGCACCTCAATCGTCAACAGGATGCTCGTCTGCCGGGTCGAACGGCGGACACACGATGTTGATGATCTCGAACGTTCCATCGAGAGCATGCCGCGTACCCGGCGGAATCATGATAACGTCGTTCGGCCCCACCGGGACGCGCTCGTCATCGAGCATTATCGTGCCCGAGCCTTCCAGGATGACGTAATACTCGGTGAGCTCATTGTGGTAATGGACTTGTGCCGTGGCGTCAATCGACACGCGATGCACGCTGAGCAGATCGTTGTCCGCGCCGGTTATGATTCGGCGCGCCTGGCCGCACGGACACGGCACGGGGGCAATATCCTCTAACTTGCGTACGAGATACGGCTTTGCCATGGGACGTTCCTCTCCTTTGTGAGTTCGCAATCGAATTCAGTGACTTTCGATGACCTGTCAACCGGTACATCGCACTCCGAATGCGCGAATAAACCTCACCATGATCGTTGTTTACGTTCGGATACGCAAGAGTCGGGCTCGCTGGTCGAGCCGTTACAGAACCGGAGGAGAAAACGATGAGCAATACACGACGCAGCTTTTTGAAAACCGCGGGTGGGCTTGCGGCGGCAGGAGCGGCCTTCACGGGCGGTCTTGCTGTTTCGCAACGCGCGGCGGCTCAGGCCGCCCAGGCGGGGCAAACAACAGAGCACACGCTTCCGCCCCTCCCCTACGACTATGACGCCCTCGAACCGGTGATCAGCGCCGAGATCATGACCCTGCACCACGACAGGCATCATGCAGCCTATGTGCGGGGCTTGAACGCCGCGGAGGCCGCACTGGCTGAAGCGCGCGCCACGGGCGATTACGCGCTGGTGGATCATTGGTCGCGCAGAGCCGCGTTCCACGGTGGAGGCCACTACCTGCATGCCATGTTCTGGAAAGTCATGGCCCCGCCGGACAACGGCGGCGGTGGCGAGCCGACCGGCGAACTGGCCGATAAGATCACCGAGGATTTCGGCAGTTTCGCCAACTTCAAAGACCACTTCTCTGCGGCGGCCAGAACCGTCGAGGGCAGCGGATGGGGATTGCTGCATTACCGGCCCGAAGATGACCGCCTGATTGTGCTTCAGGCCGAGAATCAGCAGAAACTCTCGCCGTGGGGCTCGACGCCCATCCTGGGCATCGACGTCTGGGAGCACGCCTATTACCTTGATTACAAGAATGATCGCGGCGCCTATGTCGAGGCTTGGTGGGACGTGGTCAACTGGCCACACGTGGCCGCCCATCTCGAAGAGTTGCGCCGGGCTGCCGCAGGCGAAACCTCGTAGACGCGCGCTTGCCAATACCTGCGGAACAAAAAAATGCCGCCCGGAAATGCTCTTTCCAGACGGCATTTTCTTGATGCGTTGCCTGCTAGCGGCTAAAAACGAATATGCATCTCAGCCGCGAGGTAATCGGCGTCCTTGTTGTCAGTTCCCCCGCTGAATAGCAGGCCGTTGCCAAACACGAACGCGCCGTCCGCAAGGCCGGACCCCACCCAGAACCGCGAGTATTGCAGCCGGAAGGTCAAGTCCTCGCTGTAAAGATAGACCACAAAGAGCGAGGTGTCCCAACCCAGGTTCTTGCTGTTTTTCTGGGTCCAGAAACTCAGAGCGGGAGCAATCGG
>SLSB01000021.1 GCA_007130675.1 Candidatus Hydrogenedentota bacterium
GTCGCCATGGCTGTTTTTGCAAACGTCCGACGCGATACCCGTGTACTCATGGTGCTGCCCCTTTCTGGATGAATTGGCCATCTTTTGGGCCGAATCCGTGCCGTTCTTGAGGATTCGGCACACACCCACGACCGCCAGCCCCGCATGTCGGGCATGCTCGCAAAGAACCGGCGGCACACTTATCCAGCCACTCAAGCTCATGATAGACGCCTGTCGGACAGGCTTCAAACCGGACGAGACCGGCCCGCCTTCAAGGCTCGGCCAGCGAAATGCAAGTTACTGTGGCGTGGTCCTGGCCGCGCAAAACACGGCGCCGCGCAGCCCGGACTGCCTTTTGGGAGGTGTGATAACTCGCCGCCGACGGTCCTCGTGTTCGGAAACCGAGGCCACTCGAACGAGGGTTGCAATCTCCGCAACCAGACTATTTGCGAAGGTCGTTGACCTTGACGGTTCTGCCGGTCTTGGCCGATTTGAAAATCGCGCAGGCAATTTCCACGGCGTGGGTGGCGCTATCGATGGTGATGCCCGGTTCGGTGTTGCGGCGGATGGCCCTCACGAGATCTTCGACGTGTTTGGTGTGGCCTGCCGAACTGACCGCCATCGGGTCCGAGCCGATCTTGCTCGCCTTCTTCTTGCCATACCACGCCATCATCTGCTGGCGCTCTTTCTTGCCGCCCGCTTCGTAGAATTCGAGCGCGTCGGTTTTGGCGAAAGAGCCCTTTTCCCCGTAGATAAGAATGCGCTGGCTCTGATCGGGAATGGTGCAGGTTGTCGTGACCAGAGTCCCCAGCGCGCCGTTTTCGAATTTCAGAATAGCCACCGTCTGATCCTCGGCCTCGATCTTGTGGCTGAACACGCCCGTAAACCCGCACACGCTCTCGACGGGGCCCGCAAGCCACTGAATCAGGTCGACGGTGTGAATGCCCTGATTCATGAGGCTGCCGCCGCCATCGAGTTTCCAGGTGCCCTTCCACGCCCCGTGCGAGCCTTCGTAGTAACTCTGGGCGCGATACCAGGGCAATTGGGCATGCACCCCGATCAGTTTGCCCAGCTTGCCCTTGTCGATGGCTTGTTTCAGGCGAAGGTTCACGGGTTCCGTGCGCGACTGAAACACGCAGCCGCATTTCACGCCCGTCTCTTCGACCACCTCGCGCAGCTTCTTGATGCGCGCCGGGGTAATGTCGACCGGCTTTTCGACCAGCAGGTGTTTGCCCGCGCGCGCGGCCATGATGCCGTGCTTGGTGTGCAGTCCGCTCTCGGTAACGATGCACACGGCGTCGATGTCGTTGTTCTTGAGCAGCTCGTCATACTTCGCATACCCCTCGCAGCCGAACATCTTGACGCCCTCGTTCAGCCGGGCTTTATCGTGGTCGCATACGGCGGCCAGCCGTGCACCTTTGGCTTCGGCGATCGCGTGGCAGTGATGTATTCCCATTCCCAGCCCCAGCACGGCAAAATTCAACTCTCTCGGCATGGCAGATCCTCTCTACGGTAGTTTGGAGGGTGCGCAAACACGCCTCTTCCCCTGCGCGCGTCCGCGATTCGTCGCCAGCATAGAAAAACACCCCATCCGTGTTCAAGAGCCTGTTGTTGGGTCGGGCCGTGGACAATGTGACGGCGGTATCTTGCCGCGCACTCTTGGCGTTTCTCTCAGAAACACCTGTTCTTTACGCCAACAGATTGTCGTGGAACATTTTGCAGCGGCCTGCGGCATCTGAGAATTGCAATCCATTCATTCAAAACTACTTGCGCAGGATTCCGATGCCAGCCAGTCAAGAGCCGCAAACTTCAGGGCTAATACTCGGCTATGATAACATCTCGGAGGCGGCGCTTCGGGACATGGTGTGCGCCGTTTTCGTCACGATAGTACTCGATGCCGTGCTCTTCTGAGGCGATCTCGAGCTCGATGCGTTCGCGTGATTTTCCAAGAGCAATAACCAGCAGAATCTCGAACCGCCCGGGCTCGAGTTCAAGAATATCGAGCAGTTCGCCGCGTTTTATGCTCCCGATCATACAGCTCCCGAAACCCAATTCCGCCGCCCCGAGACAGATGGTCTGCGCCGCGATGCCGTGGTCACAACCAAACCCTTCGGCAATCTGTTTGTCGCCCAGAATCACAATATAGCCGCCGGGTCTTTCGCCCGGCTCGGGCCCATCCCAGTCTTTGAGATATCCGGCCCAGGCCAGTGTCGGAAAGATTCTCTCGTTTAGTGCTTTGTCGCGCGAGATAATATATTTCAGCGGCTGAAGATTTGCGCCCGACGGCGTGAGCCGTGCCATATCCACCAACTCGCGCAATACCTTGATCGGCACCCCCGTATCCTCGTGAAACCGCCGAACACTGCGGCTTCGCAGCACTAAGTCGCGCAACATAATAGTCTCCCCTCTATGCGGGTAGTTGTGTTGATCAAAGACGAATACATCGAATACTGATTATGACGGTCAGCCGGTCACGCTTCAAGTACCGCGAACGCCTGGGCTTCTGGATTCTCACCATAGAAGGCTGGATGCTCGCGGGTGGGTAAGGAAAACACGGCGCGCGGCTGGTCCGCGGGTTGCTTCACGACCTGCCGCGAAAACGCCGCCGAGGTCAACCGGGGGAGACGGTCTGCGGCAAATGCTGGACGACCGCAATGATGCCCTCCACTTGGCCACCAACATCGGCCAGAGGCTCGTTGACCTGCCACAACTGCCGGAGAGCGCCATCGGGCCCAAACCCCCGGTATTCGACCGCGGTCTGTTCGACTTTTTGCAGCATCTCGTCCCAGGCGGCGTCATAGGCATCGCGGTCCTCGGGATGGATGACCGACTCCCAAGGGGCCTGACCTTGAGTGAACAGGTCCGCCGCGATGCCGGTCAATCGCTCGATAGCGGGGTTGGCGTACAAGATGCGGCGACAGGGATTGAAGAGCAGCACCCCGTCCCCCACGTGTTCGGCGATGAAACGGTAGCGTGCTTCGGCAATCTGCACGCGCTGCCGCAGATGCTCGCCGGTCAGGAGACGGGCGATGCGTTCGGCGATGAACTCGAGCGTCCGTTCGGCTTCGATCGTGAAGAAATCCGGGCTCGAATGACTGAGATTCAGCACCCCCACAAGCCGGCTTTCGATTCTCAAAGGAAAACACAGCAGCGAACGGACCGACACCGGGCTTTCGGACAGCTTGAGAAACGAATCATCGAGCGTAACGTCGGGGATGCGCAAGGGCCGGCCTTCGGCAGCCACTTTGCCCACGATGCCTTCACCCAGTTTGAAACGCCGCCCGCTCCATTCTCGCGGATCAAACACTTTCGATGCTTCATCCATCGGACTGCATGCGGCGCGCAATTCGAGGTATTCGCCGGTGTCATCCAGCAACATGAGCGAACAGTTCTCGGCGGCCAACCCGACAGCGACCGCCTCGAGAACGCCGCCAGCCACCTCCGAGATGCGCAGAACAGGGCTGTCCAGCTCATCGAGATGGCGCAAGATCGAAAGGGCCTGCACGACGCGCTCGTAGCGCAGCGTCATCTGGCGCAGCGCTTCGGCATATGATTGCGTGTCTGCGTGTTCCACCAGCAGTCTCCTCGTGCGCGTTTACTCGGCCGACATAACCTGCAGAAACTCCCGGGTGTCCGCGCGAATCTGGGTCAGCTCATCCAGCACCACTTCGGCCCCCTCGGACGGCATGCCGAGAAAATCGAGAAGCGCGGCATCGGCGCGAGGGACCTCCCAGTCTCCTGCCGAGCCGAATTTGGCCAGCCGGGACAGCGTATCGGCGAGTTGCACCACCGCGGCCTCGCGGGCGTACTTGCGAGAATGAGAGGGCGCCCGGTGGAAACTCCCGATAACCTCGACGATCATATCCGGGAAACGCCACTTGGTTGCCAGCCACCGGCCCACCTCGGGGTGGTTCACTCCGAGCAATTCCTTCTCGTAATCTCGCACGGGCGCGGCCTCTTCGGCGGCGCGGCGCACAACCGTGCGGTACTCTTCGCGCAGCACGAGCGCAAGCAAATACTTGCCGATATCGTGCAGCAGACCGGCCGTAAAACAGCCCTCGGGCGATTCGACATCCACATGGCCTTGGCACAAAAGCTGCGTGGCCTTGGCGGTCCCGAACGAGTGCATCCAGAAGTCTTCCGGGTCCAAGGCAAATTGGCGCTGACTCGCAAAGGTTTTGAACACCGACGTGGCAAGCGCCAGTTGGCAGACGGCATCGAACCCCAGCACGACCACGGCCCGGCGAATCGAGTCGACGGGATACCGCAAGCCATAAAACGCCGAGTTAGCCAGCCGCAACACCCGCGCCGAGATGGCGTGATCTTTTTCGAGCAGCGCCGTCAGGTCAGCCGCCGAAGACCGTTCATCTTCGACGGCATCAAGTATCTTGCCGACAATCTGCGGCAGGGTGGGCAGATCGTGCAGCTCGATAAGTTTCGCAAATACCCGGTGGCTACGCATGGGTGTAGTCTCCACCTTTGTAAATGTCTGGCATGGCACCTCCTGCAGCGGCGCTGACATTTCCCCCCGAAACCAAGTTAACTATTTCATGAACTTTTGTCAAATTCTATCCGTGCGTCATTTGTGTCAGCCGAGCGTTCCCGCACTTACGGCAATCGCCGAATACCCCGACCTCGTAACTCGCCTAGTTCCGGTGGCCAGAGCGGACCATAGCTGTCAAGAATTATACCCAAGAACCCCTCTGAAATGCCAAATGATGCGCATAAAATATTGTTATTTAATGACTTA
>SLSB01000500.1 GCA_007130675.1 Candidatus Hydrogenedentota bacterium
AAATGTGCTTGTGATTCTTGTCGATCATGAGTTGCATCCTTCTACAACGTGTTGCTTTGTCCCGCACGGGTGGGGCTGTGATACGGTAAAACACGGACGCCAAACGCGCAAACAGGACGTTTACTGTTGCTCAGCACGAACCCCCGCTGATTCGGGCAAAGCGCACATACAAACAGAGCATAGCCCGAGGGCTCAGGCAAGTTCAACTTTGCTTTGCCTGCCCTGCCCGTTTGTCCCACCATTTTCCCGCTGGATCTCCCTGGAATGATCCTCGGTTGGCTCATCAACGCATAACAGGACAGGGTCACGTGCGCTGAACGCCCGAGATGCCGTCTTGAATGGCTGCCCACTCGAGCTCGTGGGGGAGGCGGTTCTTTGCGCAGGCCAGCGCCGCCCCGACGCCCGCGGCTTGACCAAGCTGGGCCGAGTAACCCGTGAGGCGGTAACTCCCGTGCGCGTAGAAATCGCCGCTGATGCAGCGCCCCGCCATAAGCAACCCCTCGGCATCCGCCGCGATCAGCGCGCGGAAGGGGATGTCGTAAGCGGTAACCCGCACCCTGTAGCTCGGCCGGCCTTCGCGGTCGTCCGGCGGCCAGAGGTTGTGCACGTTGACGCTATGGGTTGCTTCGCAAACGGCATCTGGATGGCGTGCGCCGTTCTCGAGGTCGCCACGGGTCACGGTATACCGCCCGTGAATCCGGCGGCCTTCCCGCATGCCGATATGCTCGGCCGTTGCCACAATACGCAATTCGCCCCACGGGTCGCCCAGACTGCGCAAAGCCTGCACAATGTCCCACACCTCGCGCCTGCCCTGCATGGTGGCTTCGGTGATGTCGTCGGCATTCGTCACGTAACGGCCGTATTCGTGATTCGCCATCAACATATACATGCCGTCGCGCAAGTAAAAGAGCCGCGGTCCGCGGTACGAAGGCGAGACCCCGCCCTTTTCGATAGCCTCGAGCAGGTTGTCAATGGGACGTTCGTCGATAGCTTCGCCGAGTTCGCGCACGTACGGCGCAACTTCCTCGGGATCGATGCCTGTCACGATAGCAAGCATGCTCCACGGCTGAGTCCTGCCATCCTCGGGTTCGCCCAGTGAGTAGCGGCACCCGGCAAACGCGGCAAGATCCCCGTCACCCGTGCAATCGATGAACATACTGGCCGGCCAGGCTTCGCGGCCGGACCTCGATTCGGTAACGACCATGCGCAGCCGTTCGCTGTCGTCTTTGACCGCTGCGGCAACGCGTGTATGAAGACGGACCGCGACACCCTCCTCGCGGCACATATCCTCGAGGGCGACTTTCATGGTCTCGGGATGGTATGCAAGATTGCGCCGATACTGATACGCGCCCCCCATACCCTCGAGCCGCGTCCGTAACTCCTGCACCGCCGTGTTTTCAACCGGATATATCCAGCTTAGAAGTCCCGCCGTCCAAATCCCGCCGAGGCAACCGTTGCTCTCGATAAGGCGCACGCGCGCCCCCGTGCGGGCGGCTGCAATCGCCGCATTTATTCCAGCCGGACCCGACCCGCACACTACAACATCCACTGGCTCTCGGATAGGAATATCCCGCTCGGGCTCGCGGTACGTATCGCCGGCTCGGTATTCGGCAACACCACGGGCATCTGCCCTGGCTTCCCCGCTTCCCACAGCCAAAGCCGCAGAAATCGTGGACGCGCCTGCCAAAAATTCTCGTCGGTTCATGTCTTGCTCTCCGCACCGCGGCAGCGGCGTCAAATCATTCGGCTTGCTGTCTTTTACGGCACGGGCGTCAATCTGCCATACCACCCCCTATTTGGTAGCACGGATGGTGTCCGCGACGCAATAACGCAGTGCTCGCTAAGCCAATACTCGCCGCAGCAATCCGTGGCATCTGTCTAATCCGCGGTGAACGGGCAGGTGTTTTGAGTGCGCCCGACCTGGGTTTCGTGGTCGGCAGAATATGCCCTGCGCGCTGGGCGTTTCGATTCTCGCAGGGAGGAGGGTTTCTGTGGTATCGTATTAGCTGGGCAAGCAGAAGGAGATAGTTTACCTATGGCTACGATTCGAATTGTCGGTGTTCAAATGCATGTTTCCCAAAGACTGGACGAGAACCTTCCGAAAGTGCTCGAACACATTATGAAAGCCGATGGCGATTTCATTTTGTTTCCCGAAATGAGCCTGACGGGGTATCACGGCGATTTCAGCGATAAGGCGGTCCGAGCGGCATGGGAGCAGATCGCCGCGGCGTGCAGGCAGAAATACATCACGGCGCTGATCGGTACCGGCCGGAAACGCGATGAAGACGCTCATATTCAAACGCGCATCTACAGCGATGAAGGCGAGCTGCTGGGCACTCATGAAAAATTGGTGCCCACCAAATCGGACCGGGAATTCTGCAAGCCCGGCGAAAAGTTGCGCATCTTCCATCACCGCGGCCTGATGTTCGGCTGTACAATCGGCAACGACTTGTGGGTGACGCCCGGGTGTGGCCCCTATCCCGACCCGCGCCTGGCCTACCAGTTGGGCCAGAAGGGCGCACAAGTGATCTTCCATTCCGCGCATTCGGGCGCCAGTGCCATCCACCGGACCTATCACGAATCGAACCTCCAATTGCGGGCACTCGAGAGCCGGGTCTACATCGCCACCGCCAACGCCGCAACCCAGGAAGGCCCCGTCAATTGCCCCACGGGCGTCATGTCCCCGGAGGGCGAATGGCTCGTGCAATGCCCGCTCGAAGGCGAGCAAACCTATGCCCACGATATCGAGGTTGAACTTGATATGGGAGCCCAGGAAGAGGGCGAAGCCGTCATGTAGCCCCGGTGGGCGCCGAAACGTGATACAATTCTATACATGAGCACGAGTATATTCACATGCTGTGTTCGCCCTGAAGCCTATGCGTCCTCCAGATGGGGGATATGCGGGAGGCGCGGTCCATGGATGAAGGCAAACATTCCCGCCGGACATTTCTAACCCACTCGGCAGGACTCGGCGCCGTGGCCCTGGCCGCGTGTGGCGCGCGCGGAGAACAAGAGACGGCGGCGGGCAAAGACCGGTTGCGTTGTGGCGTCATCGGTGTGGGCAAACGTGGCGGAGCTCTACTGCAAACCCTCCTTGAACTTGATACGGTGCGCGTGGTGGCAGTGGCGGATACTTACGATGTGTGGCGCAACCGGGCTGTAGCGTGGTGCAGGCAAAAAGACAGCGCCGTCGCCGATTATGTCGAGTTTGACCGCATGTTGAGAAGAGAAAAGCTCGATGCGGCATTCATTGCTACGCCGGCGCACATACTTGCGCCCGCCGCGCTCGAAGCGTTGCGCCGGAGATGCGCGGTCTACATCGAACGACCCATGGCTCTGAGTTGGGAGCCCGCCAAGGCCATCCGGGACACGGCTCGCGAACGGAAGGCCGTCGTTCAGGTGGGAACGCAACGCCGCAGCACCGACTTGTATATGCAGGCACGCGAGATTCTCGCCTCCGGCAGGCTTGGATCGCTTGCGTTGGTGCAGGTCAACCACTACGAGGGCGGCCAGGCGCTCGACCGCGACAGTCTGCCCAAAGAAGCGACCGAAGAGAGCGTGCATTGGCCGCTGTTCGTGCGCGACACCACGGACTATCCGTTCGACCCCCTGCGGTATTTTCACTGGTCCCATTTCGAAGAGTACAGCGGCGGGCTCAACGGCGGGCTCCTTGCGGATCACCTCGATGCCTGCCATTTTCTGGCTCGGCTCGGGATGCCCATGCGTGTGCTGTCGACTGGAACCCTTACGAAATTCGCCGACGGCCGCACCTGCCCCGATACCGTGAACACTCTTGCCGAATACGCGGGGGGACTCCAGTTCAGTTATACCGCCAGCCTGACCAACGGACAGTTCGGCATCGAAGAGCGCTACATTTGCACCCAGGGCGCGCTGCATATCCGCAACATGCAGGAAATGACCATCTACCGCGACGACATCGAGGAAAACGTGCGGTCCAACGGCCCCAATACCCGCGCACACGTCGAGAACTTCATCGCGGCGGTGCGCACTGGCAGCACGCCCGCCACCGCCGTGGAAGACGGATTTCACGTGGCTGCTTGCTGCGACATGGCCGTTATGTCGGTCCAGGCCGGCACAAGCGTGACGTGGGATTCAGCGAACGAACAGGTCGTGGTCTGACACGGGCACAAGCATCCCTTTAGACGCATGCCCCCATTCTTGCTCTGCGCAAAGTCAACCTATCACGAAAAGCAGGGGAGTCAATGCCCCTACCTTCACTATTTAGGTCCTACCTGCATTCCCCGGCGCTATTCCCAGTAGGAACGGCTCCGATTTGTGTTGTTTCCAAGTCACCTCAACCCACGAAAGGAGACCCGTATCATGATCCTGAACAAGACAATGGCTGGTTGTGTGTTTCAAGTTCTGCAAAAGGCTGGACATCAGATTGCGAATTCTTGCCCGGCCATTGGGGAGAGCATTGAGTTTTGACAAAAGGGGAATTGCATGGGGTAATCTGGTCTTGGATGGCCGTAGAGGCAACTGGCGGATGCGGCCTTGCCAGGGGTGCGAAAAAGGACGCTTAACGTTCTAACATGCGGTTTAACCGCGGCGACACTGGGGTAGCTGAGTGCGCATCAGGGAAGACGATCATGACGACGGACATACGAATCACGGTGATGGCCTTAGGTTTGGCAATCGCGGCGCTTGGCGGCGGAGCGGCCCTCGGGGACATAGAATGGACCGAT
>SLSB01000663.1 GCA_007130675.1 Candidatus Hydrogenedentota bacterium
CGCACCGTGACCGTTTGCTCGTCTTGGCTTTCGATGGAAGCCCGGGCCTCGGACACCTCGCCGCGACCGGGTACGATCAGCCAGGCAAAGCGCGCGGGACCGCCGACAGAGGTTTCGTAGACGGCGCAGGGGCTGGGCACCTTGTGGTTGTATTCGCGGCTCCACCAGCCTTGGATTTCGGGCTCTTCCTGACCCCTGACGAGGCGCACATTCCAATCGAGATCTGACACCGGCGAGATCCGCACGTTGCCTTGCTCGGGATCGGTCGAGACCACCGGGCCATCCTCGATCGCTACCGTGCACTCGGGATGAAAGTGCCACAATGCGGTAACCTCGCGCGGCCGATCGGTCGCGATGGCATCCACAACGACCCAGTACCGGCCGCGCACATACAACACGGCCCGCGTATGTGCGGCATCGCCATCGAGACCGAGGTAGGGTCCCTCAAATGTGCCGCGGGCATAATCGAACTCGGGCGTGATGGCATAGTTGCCGGTCATGGGTTCCGACACTTCGCGCACGTTATCGCGCTGTTCGCAACCATCAAGCAACACGACGTTGTGGCTCCTCGAACCCACGAAATACTCGCGCCACGGCCCGCCTTTGTAGGTATAACGGCCGGCATCGACCAGAATGTCGCGGCCATATGCTGAAATGGACAGATGCAGCTTGTCGTAATGCCAATGACCGATGCCCAACGGCCCCACATCGAAGAATCCCCAGTGCGCGTCGCGGTCCCAGCCGCTGCGCATGAGCACATGTCCTGCCCAAGGAAAGACAATCGAGGGCAAGCCCTCCGGCGCGGCGCCCTCTTCGCCGTTCGTCGCGATAAAGATCCAATCCGAACGGTCAAAACGCGCGGCGTTGCGCAACACGATGGGTGCGGTGTGGTCAAGGTTCGAGTCGTTATTGAGCAATCCGTACCCCGACGGACGCATGGTGTACGCGAGATAGTTGTACATCCGCTCGATGCCTTGTTCATATTCCTCGGGAATCTCGCGATCGGCCCTGCGCGCGGTATCGGCAAAGGTGTCGAAATTTCTCACCGTCACGATGTGGTAATGCGAGGCCAATTCTTTTTGCGCGCCGTCCGGGTAGACCTGTGCTTCGACCTCTGGCAGCATGCGGTCGAAAGCGTACGCGAACCAGGCGTCGGCTTCCTTGAACTCAGGCCAGCACACCGCGGCGGTTGCCAGTCCCTGCATCTCCATGCTGATCCAGTTGCCGCCGCGTGCATGGAAATTACGGAGATAATGGGCGTGGTCTGGGATTGTTGAAAGAATCAGGATGCGGGTTACGGGAGTAAACTCGGGCACATCCTGAAGAGCATAAAACCCCCTGCTCAGACTCCCATTCACCCGCATGAACGTCTCGAGGCCACGCCACTGCGGCTCGCGCGTCCTCTCGCCGGGATACGGGTTGGCCAGGATCCAGTCGCGCATATAGCGGTCATACCACTCGACATAAATGGGATTTCCCGTGTTTCTGTAGGCGCTGACAAGCGTGGTGGCCCAGAATTGCCGGTTGAGCCCCCAACCCCATTCGCGGTCGCCATCGGGACCATTGTAGGCCCAATCAAGTCCTCCGTCCGGGCGCTTTGGCACTTGGGCCGGGATGTTGTAGAGCGTAAACGTGCCCTCGAGAATCGCGTCGGCCGCCTCCACGCGGCCGTCGCCTGGCTCGGGCCGTTCGGCGCGCAGCCAGGAGGCGGTGTCTGCCTTGCGGTAGTAGGTGAGCAATGCCTCGCACGCCGCCGGCCAATCCTCGGCCTCGACGGCATGTTGGACGCCCTCGAGCCCCTGATATTCCAAGTCTAGTGCGCCAAAAAGGGATTGAACCCTTTCGGGGTATGCTTCGCAGAGCTGGTCGAGCGTCTCGATACGCTCACCGGCCCAGGAAAAACAACAATGGCTCGCAAGTAAGAGTGTACAGAGCATGTGCGGATATCCTCGTAGGGGTTTGTGCCAGCCTGGGGTCCGTAGGTGTAGGATGCCCGAATTGGGGAAGCACGGTCAACGTCATGCACGGCGGCACGGCACACCGGTGCAGGCCCAGCGAATTCGCCAATCCACCGCAATGCACCCTTGGAAGCCCGGGTGGCTTCTCTCTTCAATGTTGCTCGCGCACATGGTAGGATCCTGGTGTTGCGGGAAAACCGAAATGGAATTGCAATCGGCAGCGTCTATACGTGAGGAAACACGGTGTCTGAACCAGCTTTGATCATATTCGACGTCGACGGCACGCTGTTCCAGTCCCGGCTTGTGACGGTTCCGGCCATCCGCGAGACGTTGTCGGCCTTCGGCGTCCCGCCGCCTGATGAGGACGCGATCCAGAAGACGTTTGGCATTCCCGTGCACGAATACGAGGCGTGGCTTGCCGGACTGTGCCGGCCGGGCCAGGCAGCCGAGATCGTCGCGGCAACCAACCGGCGCGAACTCGAACTGATCGGAGAAACCGGCGCGTTGTTTCCGGGGATTTACGAGACACTTCGCACTCTGCACGCATCGGGTCATATTCTCGCGACATGCACCAACGCCTCCGTGCCCTATCTCACACGCTTTTTGAAGGCCTTTAAGTTGCGACCCATTTTCGCCCGTAATGTGTGTATCGGCGAAGGATTTCCGAATAAGACCATGATGATCCGGCACATCATGGACGAGCTAACGCCCCGGCCCGCCATTGTGGTTGGCGATCGCCTCGGCGACATCGAGGCCGCGAAAGCCAATGAGGCCTATGCCATTGCCGCAGACTATGGCTACGGCGATGCGGAGGAACTCGAGGACGCCGACGCCCATGCCCGGTCCGCGGAGGACATTGCGCTGCTCGCAGAACACTTGACGGCAATGCATCGGAAATAGAAATGCCGGTTTTCGCCCCACAGAAGCCGGTAAGCGCAGGCCCGGCTCGTCCAAGTATGCCATAATCCCCCGCGGGAGACTCTGGGGGCAGGGGAACACGAACAGAGAGAGGCGTCGGCAATGAGGATAACGTTCCAAGGCAACACGCCGGCAGGTATAGGATGCCTTGCTCTCTTCGGGCTCCCACTTGCCGTTATTGGGGTCGTCATGATGTACCTGGCGGTCTCGACGATGACGGCCTGGTTCGAGATGCGCCAGTGGGCCGAGGTGCCCGCCATTATTATCGAGGCCGAACTCGAGACCCATGAGGATTCCGACGGCGGGACCACCTACCGCACCACCGCGCGCTACCGCTATACATTCGAAGGCCGCGAATATGAGGGCGGTCGGGTCGCCCTCGGAAGATCGGGGGACAATCTCGGGTCCTTTCAGCAAGATGCCTACCGCGAACTGAAGGAGTATGCGGGAACCGATGCCCCCTTCCGTTGTTTCGTGAACCCTGCGCGCCCTTCAGAGGCGGTGCTGTACCGGCAGCTTCGGCCGGAAATGCTGGTGTTGTATGCAGGGCCTGGACTGGCATTCGGAGGCGTTGGGGCCGGCATCATCGCCTTTGCCGTGTATGGGCACAAAGTGTCTCGCACCAAGCGCAGCCTTCGTGCGCTGTATCCGGAGCAGCCTTGGCGCTGGAAAGAGGCTTGGGCCGAGGGAACAGTTAGATCGTCCAATAAAGCAAGTGCCTATGCCGCCGCTGCCTTTGCGATCCTCTGGAACGTGATCGCCATTCCGATAGCCGCCATGATAATCCCGCAGGCCCTGCGCGAGGGCGAGAGAGCTGCTTTACTGATTCTTGTTTTTCCCGCGGTGGGAGTTGGTCTGGCGGCATGGGCGTTCGTTGCGATTTTGCGGTGGCGAAAGTACGGAGAATCGATCTTTCAGATGACTTCCGTTCCGGGGGTCATCGGCGGACAGCTTGCCGGCGTCGTGTACACCCAGGTGAATCTGCGTCCCGAGGACGGTTTCCGCGTCACGTTGAACTGCATACGGCGCTACACCACAGGCAGTGGCAAGAATAGAAGCACCCGCGAGGACGTGGTCTGGCAAGAAACGCGCATGCTGCAGCGCGAGTTACTCGAGCACGACATCACGCGCTCGGCCATTCCCGTGCTGTTTACGATTCCCTACGATGCCCAGGAAACCTGTGACGACAACCCGAGCGATTGCGTGCTCTGGCGTCTCGAAGCAGAGGCAGCAGTGCCGGGTGTGGATTACAAGGCGCAGTTCGAGGTGCCCGTATACAAGACGGCTGACAGCCGGGATAATTTTGTTGCCGACGAGACGCCGCTCGCTGCTTATCAGGCTCCCGTGGATATTGATGCCGGTCTGAGGGCGGCTCGAATCTATCGGACCCCGCTCCCGTCAGGAGGATGCCGCTATGCATTCGGCCGGACGCGCCAGATGACCGCAGCGGTATTCATGACCCTGTTCTTCCTGGTCTGGGGCGGTGCGATTGTATTCATGGCGGTTGCCGGCGCACCTATCTTCCTTGTCCTGCTGTTCCTGATCGTGGAGATAGTGCTGGGCTGGTTCATACTCGATTTGCTGAAAAGCCAGCGGGTCGAGGCGAGTTTCCAGGTCTTGAACCTGCATAGCGCTTTGTTTGGCTTTTCGCGGACTCGAACGCTGCACTTTGCCGACATTGCGTGCTTTGAAGTGCGTCGCGGCATGCAGATGGGCAGCAAGCTCTTCCACAATGTCGTGGCCATGACCAATGACGGCAGTACCCATATGGTGGCGAAGCATATCCCGGACCGCAAACTGGCCGAGACCATCGTTGCCGATATCGAACG
>SLSB01000455.1 GCA_007130675.1 Candidatus Hydrogenedentota bacterium
ATAGCGGTATTCCTCCCGCACGGGTGGTGCAATTGGGCGCAACGCCCCGGATACGCGCGCCAAGCGGCGGCGTGTTGCTTGGCGCAAACCCGGAGGCCGAAGGCCTTGATGATGCGGAGCGATCGAGGTATCTGCGGCTGGGCGCTCTGATTGACGCAGAACGGCATGTGAATCATTTCGAGATGAAGGAGATGCTGTCGGACACGCAACTCGAAGGCGAGGAAGTTGCGAGGATTTTTCACCCGAACACACGCTACAGCGTCGTGTTCGTGCCCAACGAGCTGCAGATGCACCTGGCGGCGCCCGACGACAGTGGCCGCCAAGGTACGTTCGCGGTGTTCGAGTTTGAGCCCGATGTGCTCGACGACGACCCAGAGAGCGGGGCCGACTCATGAGCGATGTGCAGCGCACGTATGACGGCCGCCTTCATGGGCGTTTGTCGGGGTCGCGCCGCAAACGCCGGCGCCGGGGAGGTTTCCCGTTCAAGCGCCTAATGTTTTTGCTGGTGCTCATCCTTGTGGGCGCGGGGTACTGGATTACACGCGACACGCATCCGGTGCACCATCTCATTCCCGCCGGGCAGAAGTACAGCGTGGTGATGCGCGATATTTTGAGCCACCGGGCCGCGTTGGCCGATTCGGCGGTATGGGAGACGCTGCCGCCTGAGCTCGGCTCGGGCCGGATCATCGAAGCGTTGAGCAGCGAACTTGCCCTGCCCGAGTGGATGCTGCGCAATATTATTGTGGACGACTGCTATCTGAGCGGCAATGATCTGCGCCAGTTCGACGATGTGCTGTGCGTGGCGAAGATGACGCATATCGGTAGACTGGTCGAGCAGCTTCACTGGGTCACCCCGCGGATTCGCAGGGATACGGCCGGCGGACTCGGGCTGCGCACGTTTGCCAATGCTTCGCTCTATTACGCTGTGCGGGGCCGGATCCTGCTGTTCAGTCCCTCACGCGACGCGCTGGTCGAGGCATTGACCCTGCAACCGGCGAACATGTTGACGGAAGAAGCGTTTGCCGAGGCGTTTGCTCGAACCGAAGGCGAGAACGTTGCGGGGGCCGTAACGTTTTCGCCCGATGACCCCTTCGGAGGCGCGTTTGCGGATTTTCGATTTCGGCTGTGGCTGGATAAGACCCAAGCGCGTGTGCGGTGTAACGCCACCCTGCGTGAAGAGGAACACGAGCGCCTGGCCCCGCTGCTCGAGGGCGTGACGCCGAAGCGGCTTACCGCCCCGCCGCCGGGTCTCGTGGCGGTGTCGGCCGATCTTGGCAAACCGTTGCGCGACGTGTGGCTCGCCCTGGGAAAGGTTCTTGTCGCCGAGGATGAGGAGAGCCTGTTCTCTGAGGCGAAGCTTGCGGACTGGGAATCCTGGCCGGAGGAGACCGCGCCGGAAGTCGCGCATCTGGCGGCAGCCGTTCTTGGTCCGTTGGGCCCGGGTTGGCGGGTTGCGCTGCACGATGTAGACCTCGAGGAATGGTTCCCGGTGCCGGTGTTGTATGGGACGTTCGATGTGGCAGACGGAGCAGCCTTCATCGAAGATTTGCCGCGCGCGCCCGAGCAGGCCCTGCCGTGGGAGCCCTATCCGCGGTACGACGCGGAATGGGAGATGCTGCGCATTCCCATGATCGCCGGGCCGTCTCTCGAACCCGCCGTGGCCGTGTATGGGGACGGCCTTCTGGTCTCGACAAGCAGCCAAAGCGCCACCGAGATGCTTGGCAAGCCGCCCGTGCTTCGACCGCTGGAACAGCCGGGCAATCTGTACGTGCGCGTGCAGCCCGCCGACAGCGTGCGCACCATCGAGGAAACGCTGACGTTTCTCGTCCGCGAGAATATTCTGCAGGAACAGGCCCTCGAGGATTATCAGGCGTTTTTCGGAAACTGGATCTACAGTGCGCAGCGGGTCTCGGAGGCCGCCGGTTTACTCGGGTACGAGAACGGCGAGTTCCAAGCGGATCTTGTAGTGATTTGTTCTCTGCTTAATTAGGCAGCGGGCGGGAAGCCCGTGTGACGCCAGGGCGGCAACGCCCCCAATGGAAAACACGCATGCCCGATCATAGCGAAAACGAGCAAGAAGCGCCTGCTTCTCAGGGTGCTGCGCCGGACGAGCCCGGCGACGCCATTATTGTCGATGAAGCCACCGATGAGGTGGTGCGGCTGCATCTTGACATGTTCGAGGGGCCGCTCGAGGTCCTGCTGTACCTGATCAAGGTCCAGGAAATCGACATCTTCGACATTCCGATCATGACGATCACCGAGCAATACCTTCGGTTTATCGAGATGATGCGCGAAGAGAATCTGGATGTCACGGGCGAGTTTCTTGTGATGGCCGCCACGCTGATTCAGATCAAGTCGCGCATGCTGCTGCCGCCAGACCAGGACGCGGAAGAGGACGAAGAAGAGTTCGAGGAAGAAGACCCGCGCATCGAGCTGGTCGAAAAGCTTATCGAGTACCGGCGGTTTCGCGATGTGGCCGAGCGCCTCGAGTATCTCGAGGACGAGCGCGCCCGATGGTTCGCGCGCAACGCCCCGCCTGAAATCGAGGCGGACCCAGACGAAGAGGAGGAGATGCTCGAGGTCACCCTTTTCGATCTCATCGAAGCATTTCGCGGGGTTGTGCGCTTTTTCACCGATGATCTTTTTCACACCGTGCAGGCCGAAGAGGCTTCGGTGGACGAACGCATCGAGTTTATCGAGAGCCGGCTCGAACGCGAGGGCAGCGTGTCGTGGTCGGAATTGCTCGGGCAATGCCGCAGCCGCATGGATCTCGTATGCTGCTTCCTTGCCATACTCGAGCTGTGCCGCATGGGCCGTCTCCGGGCGCACCAGCACGGGGCGTTCGGCGACATTCGGCTTTTCGGCGCCAACGGAAAGCCCGCCGAATGAGATGGTGGCCATGGGGGAAACGGCGCACCTTCGGCCAGCAGGGTGAAGACCTTGCCGCACGTTTCCTGCGCCGCAATGGGTACAAGATTCTCGACCGAAATGCCGTTTTCGGGAAATACGAGATCGACATCATCGCGCAGTCAGGCGACACCATCGCCTTTGTCGAGGTAAAGACGCGGCGCACCGGCGAAACCGTCGATCCCGAAGATAACGTCGGCTATACTAAACAACGCCATATCCGCCGCGCGGCCCATCAATACATTGACGAACACGGCGAGCCGGACCTCTACTACCGGTTCGACATCATTGCGGTGGTGATACCCGAACAGGGCCAACCCGAAATCCGCCACATTCCCGACGCCTTCGGCGACGAGTGACTCGAGCGGGGCATTTTTCTATTCGATGGGAGGCATGCCGATGGGTTCTCCGGCCATCTGCATCTGCTGACGCTCGGGGGTGTAGGCTCCGTGAAATACTGCGTTGGCGTCAATCCACGCCGCGAGCCGCCGCCATTCGTGCGGCTCGAGCTCGACATCGTTGTGGCCGTCGCGCAACATGGCCATCAACCGGCTGCCGCGCGCGCCGTACTGACCGCCCGGCGGGGTGACCTGGATCTGGTTGCGCGCGCCAAACCGCGGCACGAGCGCCTTGGCGGCGTTCTCGGGGTTGGTGCCCTCGCCCCAGAAATCGACATCGCCGCAAAGCGACCAGTACGCCTTCGAGAAATTGTTGTGGGGTGTCCCCGTGAGGTTGACGCCGCCTTGGGGATCTTCGCTGCCGTGGCATCCCACGCAGTGGCGGTCGAGGACGGGCTGAACCACGACGGGGAACGCAAACGGCTCGGTTCCGAATTCTTCGGGGCGGATGGCTGATGGCGGCCGCTCGAAGGCCGTGCCGCGGGGCGGGGCCGACATGCGGGTTTCGTGGCATCCCACGCACGAGACCCGCTCGCCCGGCTGAACGTAGGTGATCGTGCGCATCGTCTGATACGCATGCCCGTTTTCGTCAAGCGCCTGAAAGAGAATCGGCTTCCGCGCGGGCACGGTGAAGTAGGCCGAGCCGTCTTCCTCGACGGGCACCGTGCCGAGAATCGCCCGCGCGTTTTCCTCGCGCGCAATGCCGATCGGCGGGGTATCGGCGACCACGGTAAGTTTCGGGAAAATCTGGACAATCCGCAGCTCTTTGATGCTCCCCCGGGGGATGTCGCCCAGACCCTCATAGATATCCGCAAGCGCCATTTCACCGGTATCCGGCGGGTTCTCGGGCAACTGGCTTGGCACGACCGGCGGCACGGGCCGGGGGCGAAGCGGACACGGGTTCGTCGCGCCGATATCGGGATCGCGGTAGAGCAGCTCGCGGTTCCCGAACGCGTCGATAAGGTAAATGCCCAGGGCGTTGCGTTTGTTCGCGCCCGGTTCCCAAACCAGAGGCGTCGGGCTGTAGGCCGCGAGGAAATAGGTGTCGGATAAAGGCCACGGCGCGGCATAGTACTCGGGTATGTCCCATGTCTCGGACTCGGGGAAGGGCACTTCGGGGGTAATGCGCGTGAGGGCGGCCTCGGCGTTATTGTCCACCGATGGATCAAGCACCACAATGGAACCTGCGGTAATGGAATGATGCGCGGACGCCGTGAAGACGATCTTGTTCGAGCCGGGAATGGGTTGAAGCTGAAACGCGCAATGCGGATTGGGCGTGGCGTTGCCCCAGACCGCGATGGGGTTTGTGCCGTCGGGGCGGGTCGCCCACACGTTCTGATGCGTCACCGCATCGCGGTCGATGTAGTCCCAACGGCTGTACACAATACGGCCGGTA
>SLSB01000150.1 GCA_007130675.1 Candidatus Hydrogenedentota bacterium
AATCGCGGCGATGAGCCCGTCTTCATCGCCGATGTGCTGGATAAGCTGCTTGCGGGCGAGGAACCCGAGCAAAGAGAGGTCTCTTCTTTCGGGTGCACGATCAAATACCGCACACAGGCAGAGCGGGTCGCGCGCTTCGGTTACGACATTTTCGGCGAATAGTCCCTGGACTTTCCACTCCCCGTTTTCACCGCTTCGGCCGTGAAAACGGGGAGTGCGTCTGACCAGCCGCGGATCTCAGGCTTGGAAGCGCCGCAACCGGAAGCTTCGCCGCGTTCAATTGGCGGGCATCCGAGCGTGATGCGAAATGTCGGGGAACGGGCCGGGTATGGCGCCTCCGGTTAATCCGGAGAGCGACTCGAGTCCGGTTCATTGGCCCCCCCTGCGGGAGGCAGGCGGTACCATACGCCGCCAAACTCGAATATCACCTCGTCCTCGAGCGCCAACATATCGCCCAAGGCGGGTTCCTCTTCGGCAAACGCGCGCATCTCCTCTGAATCGCGCGCCAGAAGCGTGGTTTCCCGGCCTTCGTAGATGTCCTGGACCCACGTCTGGCCATGCCGTTCGAAAACCCGTTCGCCGATGTGTCTGCGCTCCGGCTGTTCCAGTTCAGGCAGCACGAGCGGGGGCATCGGAACGCTCTCCGCTTCGGGAGCTTGCCTTCGCAGGGTGCGTTCTCGGGCAGCCGCGGCATCGTCGACGTCGAGGGCCTTGGCTTCAGGTGCGCGAGCGGCGATCTCAGGAGGCGGTTCCGCGGCACGGCTGCGGCCCAGCATGGCGTGAGGAGGAGGCTCGACGGGCGGAGCGGGCGGAGCAGGAGGAGCGGGCGCGGGCGGAGGCGCCGCAAGGGCGTCTTCTGCTTCCGCTCTTGGAACAATTTCGAAATAATCCCACTCGCCTGAAATCGTGTCATCGGCGGCAATCTCCGGCTCGAGGGCCGGTGGAGGCGGCGCCTCGACCGGTGCGACACGATCAACACCCGCCATTTCGAATTGGTCCGAGGGCGGCAGTTGCAGCACGAACAGGCCAAACATCAGCACGAGGGCCGCCGCGGCTGCGATCATAGGCCAGGGCGCGCGCCGGACCGAACGCGGACGCCCAAACGACAAAGGCCGCTTCGCGGGTTTGGGCCGCAGGCGAACGCCCAATTCCGCCGGCGCTGAGTGGCGCGGAATCGTGCGAAACAACGTGTCCACGCGCTGCAATGCCTGCCATTCGCGCGCGACGGCAGGGTCTGAAGCAATCAACGCCTCGATTTCCCTTTGCTCTTCGGCATCGAGTTCGCCATCCAGCAGGGCCGACAACTTCTCATGTAAAGATTCGTCATGCATCATTCGTTCTCGAGCACCGCAAGCGCGCGGAGGCGTTGGTGCAGCAGCCTGCGGGCCTGGTTCAAGCGCGACTTGACCGTGCCCGGGGGACAGTCCATTACCCGCGCGATCTCCTCGTAGGAAAGATCATCGAACGTGCGCAACACGAACGGAAGCCGGTAATGGTCTGGCAATTCATCCAGACACTGTTGGAGGATTTCTTCCATCTCGCGCTCCATGGCTTCGTCACCGGGGTTCCTGGCCGCCGCGGCCGCCCCGTTGGCGACGCCCGGCGCATCCTCGCGCAAAGCATCCAATGAGACGCCCTTGTTGCGTCCTTTCCGCGAGCGATCGCGCAGCCTGTTGCGCGCCAGATTGGCCGCAATACTGTACAGCCACGTATAGACGCCCGCCTCGCCCCGGAACCCGTCAAGCGAGCGGTGGGCCCGCAGGAAGGCCTCCTGGCAAATGTCGAGCGCATCTTCCTGGTTGCCCACATAACGGAGCACCACGTTATATAGTCTTGAACTGTAACGCCGTACGATGACATCAAAGGCGCTCGAATCGCCCCGGCGGCAATGTTCCACCAAGTCCAGGTCGGATAGAGTCTCCGCTTCTCGAAATCGTACCACGTGTTCTATGCCGAGCCGCCCCCGCAGGGGACTGGCTCACTCCTTCTGACACCGAAACCGCCCCGGCGGTTCGGCTTTAGCTTCACGAAAAGCCATTCTAACACGGAGCACCTCGCAACGCAGCAACGGCGGCTCCTGTGCTACTACGCATAAGAGGCTCCTTATTCTTAGCAAGAAATTCATGCTGCCGCCTCCATGAGCCTTGTGTGTTTCACTCTTCTTGGTTCGCCACGCGCGCTTGCGTGACGCAAGCTCCTGGTTGGCACTTCCGTTTGCGGTGACCCCGAACCGGGGTCCAATGTGAATAGTCACGCGGGCCCGCGTGACGCAAGCCCATGGATCGCCGTCATACCCCAAGACCCTCAACCCCGAATGGGGTTGAACGATGTGAGCGGTCTTGTTCAACCCTTTCAGGGTTGGCGTTGAGGGGCGGCGGCGATCCACGGGCTATCGCCCGCGGCTATTCAAATTAGACCTCTTTGAGGTCTTTCAGCCCGCGCCCGTTTCCTCTCATTCCTTGCTCGCGCGCCGCATTCTTTGGAATCAGTATAATCCGTGGTCAAAAGATTCTGTATTTGGCTGCGGCCATGCTGCGCTGTGCCCCTGATTCCCAATATTGTGAAAAAGTTGCGCATTTTGTCTTCCCGGGCACGACAAATGTTTCCAACGCTGCATGTTGCGCCCTGCCTTGCCGAAGCATGCAATGTGTGGCGGATCATCCCTTCGGCTTCAATCCCTTCACACCTTTACCTGCCACGGCATTGGGATCGGAAATAACCCTGCTAAATGCGGCTTTGCGGGACCTCATACGGATGGCGACGGCGGATATGCAAACCCGCTCTGAAATCTCAATGTGCTATACTGGTGTGTTCGGGAACACGACCAAACGGAGACATCGTATGCCACAATCGATGGAACGCGAAGCCCTCGAGTTGGCGACCATTCTCGATACCATGGCCGATGGGGTATTTGTTATCGACACCGGGCACATTATCCAACGGTGGAACCGCGCCATGGAACGCATCACCGGGTATTCGGCCGCCGAGGCGGTCGGGCGCAATTGCGCTTTCCTGCACGGCGCCTGTCACGGCAGCGCGCCCGTGGGTCTGCCGCCGTTCACCTGCGAGCTCTTTCAGACCGAAGCGATGGACAAGGCCGAGACGATCATCCGCAATTTTCTGGGCGAAGAGGTGCATGTCATCGCCGCCGGGCGCGTGTTGCGCGGCGACGAGGGTGAACCGATCGGCGCGGTAATCACGTTGACCGACATCACTTCGCTACGGCGGCTCGAAACCGAGATGAACCAGCTCCGCCGCGAGGTGACCGACCGTTTCGAGTTTCACAATATCGTCGGAAAAAGCCCGCAAATGCAGGAAGTGTTCAGCCTGATCGAACTTGCGGCCGCATCGCCCGTGACGTGCCTTATCACCGGCGAAACGGGCACCGGCAAAGAGATCGTGGCGAAAGCCATTCATTACCACAGCGAGCGCAAGGAAGGGCCGCTGGTGCGGGTCAACTGCTCGGCGTTGTCCGAATCGCTGCTCGAGAGCGAGTTGTTCGGCCATGCGAAAGGCTCGTTTACGGGGGCCATCCGCGACCATGTGGGCCGCTTCGAGCGGGCCAACGGCGGCACGATTTTTCTCGACGAGATCGGCGACATTCCCCCCTTGGTGCAGGTGAAGCTGCTGCGGGTGCTTCAAGAGCGCGAACTCGAGCGCGTGGGCGAGGCCATTCCGCGGAAAGTCGACGTGCGGGTCATCGCCGCCACCCACCGCGACCTGCTTGCTCTGGTGCGGCGGGGCGAGTTTCGCGAAGACTTGTTCTACCGGCTCAAGGTGTTCCCCATTCACCTGCCGCCGCTGCGCGAACGCAAGGAAGACATCGACCCGCTGATCAAAAGATTCATCCCCCGGTTCAACGAGGAGACCGGCAAGGCCATCCAGGGCATGACCCCCGACACCATGCGCATGGTGCTCGATTACTGCTGGCCGGGCAATGTGCGCGAACTCGAGAACGCCATCGAACATGCGTTCGTAACCTGCAACGGAACATTTATCGGGCCGTTTGACCTGCCCATCGAGATTCGCCGCATGGAACTCCATCCGCAGCTTTGCGACGGTGCCGGCCAGACCGAGGGGTTCGCCCTGCCCGGCGCCTACTCCGAGACGTCTTCACGGCGCAAACGGGGAAATACCTCGGAAGAATTGACGGCCATTCTGGACGCCTGCGGCTGGAACAAAGCCGAGGCCGCCCGGCGCCTGGGCATTACCCGCACCTCCATCTGGCGCCGCATGAAAAAACTCGGAGTCCCCCTCGAACCGCCTCAAGAATGACCCGCCTCGTCTGGAGGCGGCCCGAGGGCCGTTGCAGCGGTTTCGCGCCACGAGCCCTCGCGGGTGGGCTTTCGCAGGG
The DNA here is from genome assembly GCA_007130675.1 of Candidatus Hydrogenedentota bacterium. Taxonomy (GTDB): domain Bacteria; phylum Hydrogenedentota; class Hydrogenedentia; order Hydrogenedentales; family SLHB01; genus UBA2224. The sequence continues at coordinate 4,355 of SLSB01000150.1, forward strand.
CGAGCTCGAGCTGCTCGAGAAACGCGGCCCTCGGGATCTCGCGCGCGCCAAGGCTCAACAGATGGTCATTGGTGACCTGGCAATCAATGAACGCGAAGTTCCACGCGCGGCAAAGCGTTACCAGCGCCGACAGGGCCGCCTTCGAGGCGTCGGTCTCGCGCGTAAACATGGATTCGCCGAAGAAACATGCCCCGAGCGACAGCCCGTAGAGTCCCCCCGCAAGCGCTCCACCGCGCCACGCTTCGACCGAATGCGCGAACCCGAGCTCGTGCAACCGCGTGTAGGCGTGTCTCATCCCGGGGGTAATCCACGTGCCGTCGCCGTAATTGCGCGGCGCGTTCGC
>SLSB01000037.1 GCA_007130675.1 Candidatus Hydrogenedentota bacterium
CATTGCGATGCACCCGGATGGCCGCCGCGATCTGGTGGCCCACGCGAAACACCGGGTTCAACGCGGTCATGGGTTCCTGGAAGATCATCGAGATGCCGTTGCCGCGCACATCACGCATCGCGCGCTCGGGCAACTCGAGCAGGTTGCGTCCGCCAAAACGAATCTCGCCATCCACAATGCGGCCCGGCGGCGCGGGCACCAGACGCAGCACAGACAATGCGGTTACGCTCTTCCCGCACCCGCTCTCGCCCACCAGCGCGACGGTTTTGCCTTTCGGGATGTCGAGAGACACGCCATCCACCGCCTTCGCGACGCCCGCGTCGGTGAAGAAGTGCGTTTTCAGGCCGCGTATGCTTAGTGCCGTGTCCATATCTCGCAATCGTTTCGGAATTCTATTCAACCATCGGGTCTTTGCGTTTCATAAGCTGAATGGCCAGGCCGGATGGGCCGCGCACCATGGCAAGTTCGTCGCCCTCGGGGGTTTGAACCACCTCGCCCTCGGGCGCCGCCCCGGCCGTCAGTAAACGTTCCCGCACCGCCGCGACGTCATCCGCGAGAAACGCCAGATGCAGCGTCATGGGGTTCATGGCGACGTAATCCGGGATGTCCGCGCCCGGGTTCGCATACAGCTCGAGTACGGTGTGGCCGCCTGCGTCCGCAACGAAAAACGCGGTGGGCGGGTCGCCGGACTGGCGCAGGATGCGCATACCGAGGTGCTCGCACAGCCACCCGGCCAGTTCGGCAGGATGATGCACATTCAACGCCAGGTGCTCGATCCGCATTGGGTCTTCTCCTTCCGTGTTACTGCCGCAGGCGCGGGTCCATTGCGTCGCGCAACCCTTCGCCCACGAGATTGAACGACGTTACCGTCACGAAGATGGCCAGTCCGGGAAACGTCACCAGCCACCACGCAAAGGTGATGTATTGCTGCGACTGTTTCAACACCTCCCCCCAGCTTGCGGTGGGCGGCGGCACGCCAAACCCCAGAAAACTCAAACCCGACTCAGTCAAAATCGCACCCGCAACCCCAAACGTGGCCGATACCCAGACGGGCGCAAGCCCGTTCGGAAGCAAATGCCTGAAAATGATCCATACGTCGTGAAGTCCCGTAGCGCGCGCGGCGGTGGCGAAATCGCTTTCGCGCAACCGCAGAAACTCCCCGCGCACCAGCCGCGCGATGCCGGTCCAGCCGGTGATGCCGATGGCCACCATGATATTCCAGATGCTCGGCCGCAATACGGCAATCAGCGTGATGATCAGGAAGAAACTCGGGAAACACATCACGATTTCGATGATACGCAAGATGATCGCATCCACCCTGCCGCCGTAATACCCGGCCAGCGCCCCGAAGAAAATGCCAATGACCGAGGCAATGCCCACCGCAACAAATCCGATGCTGATCGAGATGCGCGTGCCCCAGATCAGGCGGCTGAGCACGTCGCGGCCGCGATCGTCAGTGCCCAGCCAATGATTTCTGCTCGGACGCTGAAGACGGTCCCTCAGCGCATGGCTCGTGGGTGAATAGGGGACAGGTGGCCGGAGCGCGTAGTCTTGGTCGCCTGGTTCCCACGCTCTGAAATCAATGGCAATCAACTCGGGATACTCGACAAGGTTGGGAAACCAGTAGGTCTCTCCGTCAAGCACGAGGAAGATGGGCCGCTCGTGCGCGAGGAACGGGGCCCCAATCGCCACCACAAACAGAAATGCAATCAGGCACAGCCCGGCCACGGCAAGGCGGTTCTTGCGGAACTGCCGCCACACCAGCCGCCAATACCCCGTTCTCCGGGGCGGCGATGTGGCCGAATCTGTGCGTTCTGCCATCATGATTCCGTACGCTCGAACGAGATGCGCGGGTCGGTCACCGCATACAGGATGTCTGACAGGATCAGCCCTATCAGCGTCAAAAACGCCGAGACACTCAAAATACCCATCACCAGCGGATAATCGCGCGACAACACCGCCTCGAATCCCAGGCGGCCCATGCCGGGGATCGAGAAAATGCTCTCGATGATCACGCTGCCGCCGATCAGGGCGGGCAGCAGGGTAGCCAACAGGGTAATGATCGGGATCAGCGAATTGCGCATAGCGTACTTGAAGACGACGACCTTCTCGGAGAAACCATAGGCCCGCGCCGTGCGGATGTAGTCTTGACGGATCACCTCGATCATCCCCGCGCGGGCATAGCGCGACAACCCCGCCAGCCCGCCGTAGGTCAGGCAGAACACCGGCAGCACAAGATGCCATGCCCTGTCAACGAGCCAGTGAAACCACGGCCAGTCGGCGGCGCCCAGCGAGCTGATGCCAAACACAGGGAACACGTTGAACCACTCACCGCCGCCCAGGAAGTAAATGAGCAGCATCGCCACCCAGAAGCTCGGCATGCTGTACAAGACAAAAAGGGTAATCGTGACGATGGAATCCCCCCACGTGCGCTGGTGGGTCGAAGAATACACCCCGATGGGTATCGAGATCAGATACACGAGAAATATCGAGATAATGTTGATCTGCAGCGTGATAGGCAGGGTCTCGAGAATCTTCTCGCGCACGGGCCGCCAATCTTTGTACGATTCGCCGAAATCAAAGGTCACAAGACGGCCCAGCCACCGCACGTATTGCACATGAATCGGCTGGTCGAGCCCGTACAGCCTGATCGTGTCTTCGATGATCTGCTGGGTCTCTCTGTCCGCCGCGATCATGCCGTCGGCCGCGCGCAGCCGCATATAGACCGGGCTGCCCGGCGCCAATTGAATCACGGCGAACGAAATCACGCTGATTCCGATGAACGTCGGAATCACCAGAAGCAGCCGGCGTATGAGGTAAGCTTTCAAGGGCGCGTCACCGGGTTAAGGATACCGTTGCAGGGCCTCGGGCACCCACCATTCTTTCGAGTCCGGCCCAAACGGGTACATAACAATGCCGTGGAAGCGTCTGTCGACCGCGAGCAGATTCTTGCGGCAGAACAGGAAGGTATACGGCTGTTCTTCGTGGAGAATCTCGTGGAACCGGTGGTACATGACGATGCGTTCATCACGGTCGAAAGTTTCACGGGCTTTCTCGATAAGCTGGTCGGCTTCGGGATTGTTGAACCCGACGTAATTCGACCCGGCCTCAGCCTGTGACGAATGCCACACCTGGTACGGATCGGGATCGGGGGGCATGGACCAGCCCAACATGCACGCATCAAAGTTCCGTCCGTCAATGCTCTGAGTAAACGTGGCCCACTCCAGAGGCCGGATGGTCATAACGATGCCCGCTCGCCGCAATTGTTCCTGAAACACCGTCGCAATCTGCTCGGCTTGGACGCTGGCACTAACGATCAATAGCTCGAACCGGAAGGCCACGCCATCTTTATCGCGGACGCCATCGCCGGTGGTGTCTTTCCACCCGGCCTCTTCCAATAGCTCGATGGCTTGAGCGGGGTCGAACGGCACCGGCGTGATGTCTTGGTTGTACTCGGGGCTGTCGATGAAGAAGTTACCGGTCACCGGGATGGCGAGACCGTAGTAAATGTGCTCGGCGATCTCCTCGCGGTCAAGCAGCATGGTCAACGCCCGGCGGACGCGCCGGTCCGAGAACTGGGGCCTGCGCGAATTCCACCCGATGTAGGAGTAGCTGGGAGCGTAGAACGCGAACTTGTTGAACTGCGCCTCGAAACGCGCCGTGTTGGCCCGGTTGACCCACTGCTCGGCCGACAAATTCATGTTGTCGAGATTGCCGCGAGACAGCACCTGGAAGGCCGCGTTTTCGTCCGAGATGATCTTATACACGCGCTTGAGGATGTGAGGTTTCTCGCCCCAGTACCGCTCGTTGCGGGCCAAAACGACCTGCTGACCGGTGTCCCATCGCTCGAACACGTAGGGTCCCGAGCCAATAGGACGGCGGTTGTTGGGATGGTTGTTGAAATCGCCCTCGCCGTAGATATGCTCGGGGATAATCTCGAAGGCCCCCAGCATGACGAGGTGGCGGAAATACGGTATCGAGCAGGTAAACCGAACCGTCCGCTCGTCGATCACCTCGCAATCCGTGACGTCCTTATAGTAATTGCGCATGAACGCCGTGTCATGCTCAGGATTCATCATGGTATCGAAGCTGAATTTAACATCGTGCGCGGTCAGCGGTTCTCCGTCCGAGAAAATCAGCTCTTCGCGAAGATAGAACGTATACTCAAGCTTGTCCTCGGAAATCTCCCACGACTCGGCAAGATTGGGCTCCATCTCGAGGGTCTCGTTGTTGCGATCGAGCAGCCCGTCAAAAATCAAGCTGTTGATGCCCGAGGCGTAGGCGTCCGAGATGGTGTAGGGATTCAGATGATCCATCTCGGCGGGCAGCCGTGTGAGCAGCCAATCGCCGTCGACGGGGTCGCCCACGTCTTCCGGGACCATGGTGGTCATCGGTACGCGGTCCTCGCGCTCGCGTGCCGGTTCGCCACATCCCGGTGCGCCTATGACAACACACAGTGCCGCCAACACCCCCACAACCCCGCCTGTCCTTCTAATCACTCGATGGGAATCCTGCATGAGGACCTCCAACAGTTGGTTATCGCCATAGATGCGCCATGCCGCATGCTCCGCAGGCATCTATAGTAAACAAAGCCCAGGCCTGCCCGCAAATGCAACAAGGCAACAAGACAGGCTGAGCAAGCAGGGTAGGCCAATCGCCGGATAAACTCACTGGAGCG
>SLSB01000023.1 GCA_007130675.1 Candidatus Hydrogenedentota bacterium
ATGCGCCTGACGTTGGCCGAAGCTCGATTGCCGTTGAGCATGAAGACAACCCTCTCCTCTTACAGCGGTCGCATGGGCATACGTTCCTGAAGACTTCGTTAATTCTGCCGCTTTCCATTCCCAAATTCAAGTCAATTGTCTAGTGAAACAATCCTGTAATATTCAACATACGCCTTATTTGGCCCTCTCAAAAGAAATCAGACCCCAATGTGCCCTTAACATAACGCGCGAAAAACAACAGTAACAGGTAACAGGACGGCAAGAAGGGAATAGACAAACCCCACTTCTTGTTGCTATACATAATAATCCTGATTAACTTAATAATCATTTGGATTGGCCCAAGCGGCCTGCCGCAAAAGAGGTTGATTACGAATTGATGTCGTGCTAGCATCGACAGTTGCGTTTCCCTTTAATGGTTTGTTACTCAAGCGAGCAATTGGCGTTGTAGGATCCAAGCCGAAGCAACACAGGTGTGCGGCATGGGCAGCGCCTGATTTTTCGGAAAGGACATTCGAGATGCGTTTTTTTGAAGACAACAGTTTCAGCATCGGGAACACCCCCCTGGTTCAATTGCAGCGCCTTGGCAAAGGCTTGCATGGCACTATATTCGGTAAAGTCGAAGGACGCAACCCGGCGTATTCGGTGAAGTGCCGTATCGGAGCGAGCATGATCTGGGACGGCGAAAAGCGCGGCGCATTGAAGCCCGGCGGCACCATCGTCGAGCCGACTTCGGGCAACACCGGCATAGCCCTTGCTTTCGTGGCCGCGGCACGGGGTTACAAGCTGGTCCTCGCCATGCCCGAGACCATGAGCTTGGAACGCCGCCAGATGCTTAAGGCGTTCGGGGCCGAGCTGGTGCTCACGCCGGGCGAGCAGGGGATGCCAGGGGCTATCCGCGAGGCCGAGGGTATCGCGAAGGAGAACCCCTCATATTTTATGCCCCAGCAGTTTCGTAACCCGGCAAATCCGGAGATCCATTACAAGACCACCGGCCCCGAGATCTGGAACGATCTCGATGGCCAAATTGATGTATTTGTCGCGGGCGTGGGAACAGGCGGCACCATTACGGGCGTTTCGCGCTACCTCAAGCAGGCCCAAGGCAAGAAAGTCGATGTCGTTGCGGTGGAACCCGCAGCTTCGCCGGTGCTTTCCGGCGGCGAACCCGGCCCGCACAAGATCCAGGGCATCGGCGCGGGCTTCGTGCCCGAAGTGCTGGATATGAGCCTTGTCGACAAGATCGAACAAGTAAGCAACGAAGAGGCCTTCGAAACTGCACGAAGGCTGGCGCGCGAGGAAGGGCTCATCTGCGGCATCAGTTGCGGCGCCGCAACCGCGGTGGCGCTTCGCCTCGCTGCACGCGACGAATATGAGGGGAAGAACATTGTTGTCGTTCTTCCCGACTCGGGAGAGCGGTACCTTTCGACACCGTTGTTCGAGGGGTAGGGACCGAACGGATGAATCATCCAGTGGAGAGAGGAACACCAAATGTCGGACACTGAGCATCATGGATTAGGCACACAGGCATTGCACGCGGGACAGGAACCCGACCCGGCGACAGGCGCACGGGCTGTCCCCATCTATCAAACCACGTCGTATGTGTTTGAAAGCGCCGAGCACGCCGCACGCCTGTTCGGACTCGAAGAATTTGGAAACATCTACACTCGCATCATGAATCCAACCGTGGATGTGTTCGAGAAACGCATGGCGGCCCTCGAGGGCGGCGTGGCCGCACTGGGTTTGTCTTCAGGCAGCGCTGCTATCACGCTGGCTGCGCTCAACATCACCAAATCGGGCCAGAATCTCGTGTCTTCGGCGACTCTTTATGGCGGCACGTACAATCTTTTCGCGCACACGTTCAAAGACCTTGGCATTGAGGCCCGCTTTGTCGATGCGGGCGACCCGAAGAATTTCGCCGACGCAATCGATGACGACACACGGTTCCTGTTCTGCGAGACCTTGGGCAATCCCGCGTGTGACGTGCCGGACATCGAGGCGATAGCGGATGTCGCGCACCGCCATGGCATCCCGCTTATCGTGGACAACACGGCCGCGTCGCCCATCTTGTTCCGGCCCATCGAGCACGGGGCCGACGTGGTGGTCCATTCGGCGACAAAGGTCATCGGCGGGCACGGTACATCGATTGGCGGCGTCATCGTCGATGGCGGAACCTTTGACTGGAACAACGGCAAGTTTCCTGAACTGACGGAGCCCTGCGAGAGTTACCACGGCCTGAAGTTTTACGAGGCGCTGAAACCCCTGGGCAATATCTCGTACATCATCAAAGCGCGGGTGACCCTTCTGCGCGACATGGGCCCCTGTTTGTCCCCGTTCAACGCGTTTCTGCTTCTTCAAGGCCTCGAGACGCTGCATCTGCGGGTGCCGCGGCACTCCGAGAACGCCTTGCGAGTGGCTCAGCACCTCGAAGAACACCCCTCCGTCGAGTGGGTGTGCTATCCCGGTTTGCCGAACCACCCAGACCATCAGCGGGCCATGGCCTATCTGCCGGGAGGGCAGGGCGCCATTCTCACGTTCGGCGTCAAATCGGGCTATGAAGGCGCCAAAAAGTTCATCAACAGCGTCAAACTCGCCTCGCATCTTGCAAACATCCTTGATGCCAAGACCTTGGTGATCCATCCAGCCTCGACCACCCATCAGCAGCTCTCTCCCGAGGAACAGGAGGAAGCCGGTGTGACGCCCAATATGGTGCGCGTGTCGGTTGGCATTGAGGATGTGGAGGATATCATTTCAGACTTGGATCAAGCCTTGGCACAAGCCACCGGATAATGGTAAGCTATAAGGGCGCGGCCCATTTCAACGGGGCTGCGCCCGTTTTTTTTGATTTCGTTGTGTTGAACGCCAAGAGGGCCGTTATGACGGAGGAAGAAGGCTCGGTCGGCATAGTCAAGCCTAAAGAGTTCCGGTTTGCCGAACCGCCCAACCAGCTCGAGCTGGACTGTGGCCGGAACCTGGGACCCATTACCATCGCATATGAGACGTACGGGGCGCTCAATGCGGACAAATCGAACGCTGTTCTTATCGTGCATGCGCTGACAGGAGACGCGCATGCGGCGGGGCGTTACAGCCCCGACGACCCGAAACCCGGCTGGTGGGACAATATGATCGGACCGGGCAAAGCGTTTGACACCACTGAGTATTTCGTCATTTGCTCGAACGTTCTTGGCGGATGCCGCGGCACGACGGGTCCCTCGTCAATCAACCCGGAAACCGGCCGCCCGTATGGGCTCACGTTTCCCATCGTCACCATCGGCGACATGGTCCGCGCGCAACTCCACCTCATCGACCATCTCGATATTAAGAAATTGTTGTCGGTCGCGGGCGGCTCGATGGGGGGCATGCAAGTGCTCGAGTGGCTTACCCGCTACCCCGACCGGGTACGCTCGGGCATCTGTATCGCATCTGGCCCCCACAATGGTGCGCAAGCCATCGCCTTCGACGCCGTTGGCCGCCACGCCGTACAGGCCGACCCCGCCTTCAAGAGCGGCAGTTACTACGGCAAAGAGGGCCCTGTCCAAGGCTTGTCGATAGCTCGCATGCTGGGCCACATCACCTACTTGTCCGATGAGACGATGCGCGCGAAATTCGGCCGCTCGTTGCGCAAGAAAGCCGAGTACAGCTACGACTTCGGCAGCGAGTTTTCGGTCGAAACGTATTTGGATTACCAGGGCGAGAAGTTTGTCAACCGCTTCGATGCCAACAGCTATCTCTACATCACGAAAGCATGCGACTATTTCGACTTGGTCTCAGCATATGGCTCGCTCGATAAGGCCTTTGCGCACGTGAAATCGCGCGTAATGGTGCTGTCGTATTCGTCCGATTGGCTCTATCCGCCCTACCAATCGCGCGAGATGGTGGATTCGCTCATGCGCAACCGAAAGGAAGTCACCTACTGCAACATCCAATCGGATTACGGCCACGATGCCTTCTTGCTCGAGGCGGACACCATGAAAGACATCATCGCGGGGTTTCTCAAGCACACCCTCGAACCCGGCCTGAAACTCAGACAAACGGAGCATGTAGCGTCTGCGGCGCAAGGCGAGAACGGTCCCGCCCCCTTGTCCGGCGACAGCATTTATGACGGTCCGCGCGTGGACTACGATCTCATTGTTGAACTCGTGGAGCCCGAGTGCCGGGTCTTGGACATCGGATGCGGTGACGGGGAACTGCTTCACCGGATGATGCGGCAAAAAAAGGTCGATGGCATGGGACTCGAAGTCTCGGAGGGCAATGTCATCCGCTGCGTGACCAGGGGCATCCCCGTGGTGCAGGCCGATATTGACAAAGGACTCACCGCCATACCTGATCACAGTTACGATTACGTGATCCTCAGCATGACCCTGCAAGTCATCCGAAAACCCGAGCTGGCCATCCGCGAAATGCTGCGCGTCGGCAAAAAATGCATCATCAGTTTCCCGAACTTCGGGTTCTGGAAGGTTCGCGCCATGCTTGCCTTACGTGGCAGAGCGCCCGTCACCCGCAATCTCCCCTACTCCTGGTACACCAGCCCGAACCGCAATGTCTTGTCAGTCAAGGATTTCCGCCACTTCTGTGAGACCCATGCCATTCACATCGAGAAGGAAATCCCATTGGCCAGCACCGGCACGGGGTTCACCGCCCGCAAATGGCCAAACTTGTTCGCTGACGAAGCCGTCTA
>SLSB01000409.1 GCA_007130675.1 Candidatus Hydrogenedentota bacterium
CCAAGGCCTTGGTGAATGCCAGGAGCTTGCGTAGTCTTTCATGCAGAGTTGTGCGCATCTCCGTCAGGCGGGCGTTTTCTCTCTGCAATTCGTCAAAGGCGTCCGCTTTGTGCTGCAGCGTGACAAGTTGTTTTCTTTGTTGGAGTTGCGTCTCGAGTGTCTCCTGACGCTGTCGCTCGGCCCTTTCGGTGCGGGCCTGAGCCTGGGCGAGCACCCGAGCAAGCTCTTCAATACGGTCTGAAAGAGCCTCGATATTTTTCTGGACTAGAGGGTTCACCGCAGTTGAGCACCATGCGCTTCGCGTAGGGCGGCCACTATCCGGTCAATCGACTTGTCAGTATCTTTATCGGTGAGGGTTTTATCGCGGGCCTGAAAGACCAGGCTCAAGGCAATGCTTTTCTTGCCCTGAGGGACCTGTTTTCCCGTATATACATCAAATACATGGACTTGGGACAACAGTTTTCCGCCCGCGGTAAGGACGGTTTCCACGAGTTGGCCAGCCGGAACGGTGCTATCAACGACGACCGCGAGGTCGCGAAGCGAAGGCGGAAGGGTTGGCGGCTGGGAAAAGACCGGTTTCGGGACCGTGACGTCCAAAAGGAATGTAAGATCTAAGTCAAGGAGAAAGACCGGCTGGTCTATGTCAAATGCTTCCATCACTTTAGGGTGGCACTCGCCCATCGTACCCAGCGCGGTAGAATCGGTGGTGACGCGTGCCGAAGCGCGCGGATGATACGCTGGGAGATCTTCCGCTTCAAGAGTCCAGGGAATGCCAATATGCTCGAAAAGGGCCTCGGCATAACCTTTGATATCATAGAAATCCACTGGACGAGCCGGGGCGGACCAATGCTTACCGCCAAGCGCGCCAGACAGGGCAATCGTGCAGGCGGTGCGTTGGTTGGGAAGCTCGTGGCTTTCGTCAGGAGTATAGACGGGGCCAACCTCGAACAACGCTAGATTGCGGGACCCTTTGCGAATGTTGTTCGATAAGATGGCTAACATATTGGGAATAAGGGAGGTGCGCATGCCCGCGTAGTTCTCGGACAGTGGATTTTGAAGGAAGACAAGATGGCGCAGTTTGTCAGGAAGGCGGGCATGAACAGCATCACGTTCACATGAGAACGTCATGGACATGACCTCGGTTAACCCTTTTTGGAAAAGGAGGTTGCGTATCAAACGAATGGGCCGTTCCTCGGGCGCGAAAATGAGGTCGGTCTGCCGGACAGCCGGCAGAGCAACGGGTATGTTTTGATAGCCATAAACCCTGGCTATTTCTTCGATCAGGTCGGCCTCGCAGGAAACGTCATGCCGCCAAGAAGGAACATGAACGTTGCACGAGTCGCTATCGCAGGCAATCACGTCGAAAGAGAGGCGCTCGAGGATCTCCTTCTGCGTTTCTGTAGGCACGTCGGTTCCGAGAAGAAGCTGTGAACGTTGATAGCGCAGCGAGACTGTCGGTCTTTCCAGTGGGCTGGGATACTCGTCAAGGCGGCCTTTTGCAACGGTCCCCCCCGCCACCGTCTGAATTAGCGCTGCGGCGCGGTCGAGTGCCCAAACCGCCATTTCGGGATCCGCACCCCGCTGAAAGCGCTGGGAGGCTTCAGTACTCATCCCGAGAGCACGGGCAGTGCTGCGAACTGACGGAGGATGGAAATAGGCACTTTCAAGGAAAATGTTTCGGCTCATCTCCCCCACTTCGGTTTCCGCGCCACCCATAACACCTGCAATTGCAACGGGTTTTAGGGCATCAGCGATAATGAGCATATCGGGGGTCAATTGTCGCGTCTGCTCGTCAATTGTTTCAATTGTTTCGCCTTGTTTCGCACGGCGGACAACGATGCGATTTTCGGTAAGCGTGTCGTAATCGAAGGCATGCAGCGGGTGGCCGGTTTCGAGGAGGACAAAGTTTGTCACATCCACGATGTTGTTGATAGGTCTGAGGCCCGCCGCGAGCAGTCTTTGGCACAACCACAAGGGCGATGGCCCAGGGGTAACGCCCATGATGACCCTTCCGGCGTATCGCGGACACAAGTCTGGGTCTTCAATGGTTACAGACGAGAATTCCGAGGCCGGTTGGCTACCCTCGTGGCAGTCCACATGGGGCAGACGCATGTCCGCGCGATGCAGGGCGGCCAGTTCGCGAGCCACGCCAATCATGCCGGCCCAGTCGCCGCGGTTGGGCGTCACCTCGAGTTCGAGGGCAATATCGCGAAGGCCGAGAAGGGCGATCGCGTCTTCGCCGACGGGACTTTCGGGTGGCAGGACAAGCAGTCCCGAATGATCGGTGCCAATGCCGAGCTCATCGGGCGCGCACAGCATCCCCTGAGACTCGACACCCCGCATCTTGCGGCGCTTGATTTTGAACCCACCGGCCAAGGTCGAACCCTCGATGGCTGTAGGTACTCTATCCCCCACACTCATGTTTTTTGCGCCACACACGATTTGCAGGGGTTCGCCCTTGCCGATATCGGTGGTGCAGACCACGAGCTTGTCGGCGTCGGGGTGAGGGTCGATGGACATGATCTGGCCTACGACGATGTCGCTGAGTTCTGCTCCAACCTGTTCGATGGCCTCGATTTCGAGCCCGAGCATGGTCAGTTCGTCGGCGAGTTTTTCTACGTCGCCATCAATATCGACGAATTCTCGTAACCAGTTTAGCGATACGCGCATGTTAGAACTGCTCCAGGAAACGTAGGTCGTTTTCGTACAGGTAATGAATGCTGCTGATGGCGTGAGTGAGCATGGCGATGCGCTCGACGCCCAGACCGAAGGCGAAACCCGTGTAGGTTTCGTAATCGTAGTTGGCGTACTTGAAGACTTCGGGGTGAACCATACCGCAGCCGAGGATTTCGAGCCAGCCCGAATGCTTGCAGACACGGCAGCCCTTGCCCGCGCATACGGTGCACGAGATGTCCGCTTCGGCCGAAGGTTCGGTGAAGGGGAAGTAATGCGGCCGAAAGCGCAATTGGGTCTCCGGTCCGAAGTACCTGTGAATAAAGAGCATAAGAACGCCCTTGAGGTCGGCAAACGTGATGCCTTTATCGACCAGAAGCCCCTCGATCTGGTAGAACATGGGGCTGTGGCTGGCATCCTGGTCGACGCGATAGACCCGGCCCGGTGCAATCACGGCGACGGGCGGCTGCGTGCGTTCCATAACGCGCATTTGGACCGGTGAGGTATGAGTTCTGAGGACAACCCCGGGTTTGACGAAAAACGTGTCGTGCAGGTCCCTGGCAGGATGGTCCTCGGGGGTGTTCAGGCTGTCGAAATTGTAGTATTCGGTCTCGACATCGGGGCCCGTGGCCACTTGAAACCCCAGCTGGGTGAAGATGTCGATGATCTCTTCGGCCACGCGCATGACGGGGTGCTTGTGGCCACGCAGGGGTTTCCTGCCGGGCAGGGACAGGTCAAGCCGCTCAGTACGGGCCGCCGAAGCTTCCTGAGAAGCGGAAAGCTGCACTTTCTTGTTGTCAAGCGACTCAGCGATGGCCAGCTTGACGTCGTTGGCTGCTTTGCCAAGAGCCGGCCGTTCTTCGGCCGAAGCCTGTGCCAGTCCGCGTAAGACCTCGGTTAGTAAGCCCTTTCGGCCCAGATATTTGACGCGCAACTGTTCGACCTCGGCGAGGTCTTGAGCCGCGTCAATCGTCTTGAGAGCCTCGACCCGTATTTCCTCGAGCCTATCCTTCATTCACCGTCAATCCTTATCGGGTTGGTGTTTAAACAAAGCAGAACCTATGCGCACCTGTGTAGCCCCCTCCTCGATGGCGATTTCAAAATCATTGCTCATTCCCATCGAGAGAATGCCCAGCCCAAGTTCTTCGGCCAGATTACGCAGGCGTGCAAAAAACGGGCGGGTCGCCTCCGGGTCTTCCACCAGAGGGGCCATGGTCAGGAGACCTTCCAGTTGCAAATGCTTCATATCTCGAATCTTATCAATCGCGCCCGCCAGTGCTTCCGGGGCAAAACCATGTTTGCTGGGCTCGCCAGACACGTTTACCTCGGCAAGAACCGGCAGAGGGTGCTCCCTTGCGCTCTCTTCACAGCGCCGCTCGAAAGCTTCTGCCACGGCCAACCGGTCAACAGCGTCGATCCTGTGGAATAGCCTTACGATTTCAGGGCATTTACGCCGCTGCACGTTACCGACCATATGCCATGTGGCATCGCCGGCAAACTGCTCGATCTTGTTCCGGGCCGACTGCAACCGGTTTTCCCCAAAATGACGTACTCCCAAGTCGTGCAGGCTCTGTATTTCCTCGAGCCCCACAGTCTTGGTGACTGCAACAAGCAATACCTCGCTGGGGTCTCTGCCCACCCTTAACGCCGCATCATGTATACGGTTGCGGATTTCAGCAAGGTTGTGTTTGATGACAGCATGCGGTATGGCCATTCGGCGCATCTCCCCACGCGTTCGGGCCCGAGCTCATATAAGCGCATATACTATTGCTTTCGGGCTTTCGGATCAACCAACTGGGGTGTACCCCATCTCCCCCCGCTTCGAGTACAAGCCAGCGTGCCGCTGCTCGGCCTTCAGGGCACCTCTGCCAGTGCGCTCACAACGTTCCGAAAAGCCTGGTTCGGTCAAACTCATACCATTGACCGTCCAGTTCAAACACCACCCGTTCCCCCAATCCAATGAACTGGTCCACCACTGGCTGTTCCCTGCGCAATGCGGCGAGCGCCCTGTTCGCCGGGGTCAAAACAACCGTTTCCTGGCCATCGTACCCGGCTTGGCGCCAGCGGTCTTCGGCCAAGTCGAGTTGGAAGACGCGCCCGGCAATTTCGAGCGGCTGCGCGGCGCGGGTCTCTTTAGCTTGCTGGATATTGAGCAGGCGCATGCGCTCCGAGAGATTCAGGGGCAGGTCGGCTTCCTGGCACATCGTGATAATCAACTCGGACGCCTCGGCAAAGAACGCGGCCACTTCCATACGGGCTTGGCGCAGGAGTGCTACAGCCTCAAGCGTGCGTCCTTCATCATGAAGTCTGATGGCCCGTATGCGCCACAACCGCGCTTGGGCGAACTCGTCTCCGCCAGGGGTGGCCGCGATCAGTTCCGTGTATATTCCGCGCGCTTCTTCAAGCAACTCCTCTGCCTGGTTCATAGAATCTTCTGCTTCGCGTTGAATCTCATCTGCGCGCGCCTCTTGGCCCTCGGCCCTCACCTGGTCTGCTTCGCGCCTGAGTTCGCTGGCCTTGTTGGCAGCAATTTGCGCGTCTCGCTCTTTGATGAGCCCGCTGTTGATCTGGATCATGCGCTGGGCAACCGGGTGACCGGGATGGCTACGAAGGTAATCTTCCCATCCGTCGCGCGCGTCCTCGAACTGACCGTTGGCCTGGAGATTGTGGTAGAGCATGCGGCGAACCCAGCTCTCATGGCGCTGTTTCGTCGCTTCGGTGAGATAGGTCACGGCATTCATGGGGTCATCAAGTTTCTCGTCGTAGATTGCAAAACCGAGGTCAAAATACAACCGGTAATCCCTGGGATTGTTCCGAATGCCGTCGCGGAGGAATTCTGCCGCCGCGTAATACAGGCGTTCTTTATCACCGACCCAGTCACCATGCCGGGGCATATAGGTCTTTAGATACTCGGGCGTATCGGGCATCTGAGCGGTCAGGTTGTAGGCAAGATGCCACGCACCAATGAGATAGGCGTCAACGAAATTGGGGTCCAGGAGCACGGCAGTCCTCATCAGAGGAATCATGCGCTGCATTTCACCCCGGTGAAAGGCTTCATCCACCTGAATCCAGAGCAGGCCTGCGGCCATCTTGCGAAATCCAAGAAACATCTGGCCAATACCAACGGGCGCTTCCTGGTGCCGGTAAATGTCCGCTACCCCAATCTGCGTGCCTGCGCTTGCAAGGCGGTTCTCGCGGCGGTACCGAATGAAATCCGAGCGTTCTCGCGCGAGTGCATCACTTCGGGCGATTCTCCAGACTTCTCTATCGCGCTCGACTTGTTCCGGGGGCGCCCAAAGGGCCGCCGCGCCGATCTCGTCTTCATCCTCGATCAGGCTGCCTGTACCGAGCGTTCGCGTGTACCGCACCAATTTGGGGTAGGGTTCACCAGTCGCGTCGTCCACATCGCCATCGCTCAAGGGAATATCGGGGAGCAGGTCTTCGGCCTTTGCGACCACGCGCTCGAACAGCTCGCCGTCGACGAATGCTTCGATTTCTTCGGCTTCGAGTGCAGGCGTAATGGTGCCAAAAACGCGCAACTGGGTGGATGCGGTGACCAGCCATCGGTAAAAGGCATCGGCCTCACGCAAATTGCGCACTCGATATCCTTGTAACGCGCCGAGCAGCAAGGCCACGGCTGTGATGAGCGCCAATGTGAGATTGGGAAACCGTTTCATGATAGCTTAGAGCTCCTTACGGCGGAACACCCAATAGGCAATGCAATAACCGGCCAATGCGTAGATGACACCGTATGCGACGAGATTAGGAATCTGTATATCCTTAGGCGTATCATTAATTTGCAGAGCCAAAATCTGGGTTTTCAGGTTAAAATGCTGCAAATCGGGAAGCGTAAGGCCCAGTGCCCAGGCAATCCAGCCCAACGTTTGGTCGGCGATGTTCTCGGCGCCTTCCGCACGGTGGACCACACTCTCGAGATACTGGGTCAAATTTCCCGTGATATAAATGAACAGGCCCGCGATTGTAGGCAACACGGCCGATGTAGAGGCCGCGGCCACGGCGAATGTAAACGCCGAGACAATGAGAAACTCGAAATAGGTCAGGAAAATGGCGTAAAGAAGCATGCGGGGAAAGATCGGTTCCTTGATGTACAGTGCGATCGAGAAAAGCGCACCCATCAATAGAAGATTAACCACAACAATGATTTGCACACCCACAAACTTTCCCAGAAGGTACTGAAACCGCCGAACGGGCTTCGAGAGGACCGTGTAAACCACTTTGTTTTCAATTTCAGTGGGTACGACAGAAGCGGAAATGAAAATGGCAATAAGCACGCCGAAAATGGACACCGCAGTGATACAAATGTCTTTAATGAGCTTGACGTCCACATCGGTAGCCACGGTTCCGGAGGTGTCGTACATCATGGCGGTCAAGAACATCGAACCGAAGATGACCAGCATGCTGAGAATAAGAAAGCCAATCAGGGTTTTCTTGCGCAATCCTTCCCGAAATGTGAATAGTGCGATACTCCACGGCGTGAACACGGCCACTCCGGCCGCAATCGCCAGGATGAGCGCCCCGTAAAGGGCGGTGAGCAATGGATTTGTGCCTAACCAGATGCTCATTTAGGGTTCTCCTCAATGTGCTCTTTGCCTTTCGCGGCGGAACCCACAACGCGGACAAAGACCTCCTCGAGGGTCTCACGGCGGGGCGCCACACTGACAATTTTCATGTTTCGACTCTTGCAGATCTCGAGGGCATCATACAGCGACATAGTCTCGGGGACGCGCAGGACGACGCTGCCCGCGACGGAGTCCTCGGGGCTGAGGCCCGCTTCCCGGACCTGTTGGATGGCTTCGGGGGCCGCCGCCTCAGCATTGATTGTGAATTCCCTGCTGGCAAGCAATTCGTTTATCGTGCCCGAGGTCTGCAGCACCCCCTCGAACAGGATCCCCACCCGGTCGCTGATTAACTCCACCTCGAGCAGCTCATGGCTCGAAATGAGCAGGCTCTTGCCTTGGTCGCGAAGCTGAATGAGGAGGTCGCGGATTTCCTTGCGCGCAACAGGGTCGAGGCCCGTCGTGGGTTCATCGAGAATCAGGATACCCGGATCACTCAGGAGGGCCTGAGCCAGTCCGATGCGCTGACGCATGCCCTTGGAATAACCACGAATAAGCCGGTTTCTGGCGCGTGTCATACCGACGATCTCGAGAAC
Organism: Candidatus Hydrogenedentota bacterium; assembly: GCA_007130675.1. Lineage (GTDB taxonomy): Bacteria > Hydrogenedentota > Hydrogenedentia > Hydrogenedentales > SLHB01 > UBA2224. Next base: position 7,847 of record SLSB01000409.1, read on the forward strand.
CTCGTCAATGCGCCTCTTGAGGTTGGCGCCCTTCATGCCATAGAGGCTGCCGTAATACCGGAGGATTTCCTCGCCGCGCAGGAAATCCGGATAATACGCGCCCTCGGGGAGATAACCGATATTCTTACGCACCATGGGCGAGGTGATATTGGATTCGCCCATGATCTTCATCAAGCCGGCTGTGGGGAAAATCAGACCCAACAACAGCTTGATTGTGGTGGTTTTCCCGGAGCCATTGGGGCCCAGATAGCCGAAGATCTCTCCCTCGTTCACCTCGATAGTGAGATTGGTAAGAGCGGAAACATCCTGGGCCTTCGAGATGCCTTTGTACACCTTTGTCAGGTCGTGGGTTTCGATGACTGCAGACACAGAACCTCTCTCCATGATGCGCCCGGCAGACTATTTCGCCACGGCGGGTTGAAAGTTTGGATGCCTAACCGTTACTGGCCGCGTAATTGCATATAAAACCGAAGTCGAATGGTAGCAGAGGGGACGCGGCATGTCAACTTGTCTACGCTGTGTTTTTCACCCCGGAAGAGGCAAGCGGTGGGCCGTCAAAAATCCCATTCAAAGCCCGCCCCTATCGAGGTGCGCCAATTGTCCATGCGTTTAAACTCCGGTTCATTTTCGTAATCGACCAGGAGGTGGAGGCGGAAATGGAGTTGTGACGAGAGGGGCATCTGAAAAGCCGATTCGGAGCGTCCACGCAGGTCGCCAAACTCGGTAAGGCTCGGATAGAGCGAGATGGCCTGCGTCAGGACGGCTCGATCAAAGGCCCGCCGCAAGCGCATCCGCAGGCGCATGTTGATGTCCTGATTCTCGATTCGGCGGCGATCGCCGCCGTAGTAGAGTTCGGCAAACCGGTTTCGGAGACCGGAGCCGGTTTCTCGCCAGAATAGCTCCGCGTCGTAATGCTCGAATTCGATATTGAGGCCACCGGTTGCCTCGAAAAGACGATCGGGTTCGTCCATAAAGACACGAGTAAGCCCCACATTGAGACCACCTCGAAACTTGAGTGCTTCATCGAGGTCGCGCTCGATCTCGAAACCCAGTTCGGGCTGAAGTGCGCGTGTTGACGGAAAGCGCCACTCGGAGGCCGAACGGAAGAGACGCGGGAATGCATCTTCACTCGAGATCTCGAGGAAGCTATCCGAACGGAAATCGAAGGCCTCGGCGCGACTACGCAACGTCAGCCTTGTGAACGCGGCGTCGTATTCACGATGTCCCCAGCGATAGAAGTAGCCCCCTTCCCAGGAGATGTCAAGGGAGGATGGGCCGGCATCGGGAAGGTCTGTATCCTGCCGTAAGGATGCACGCACGGGCGTGATGGATTCGACCGTGGCCCATTGGACAACTTCACCCTCTCCCCCGCTCGATGGCACGATGCGGGTTTCGCCGCCAGACCCCGCAAGACGGCCTTCGATGCGTTTACCGTCATTAAGCTGAACTACAAAGGGTTGGTTGGTCGTGATCGAGCGAACTTGCGACACCGGAACGACCACCTGGCCAGCGAGCCGCGTATCGAATACGACAACGCCGTCTGAGAGGTCGAGTAGCATGCCGTTGAGGACCTCTCCTCTCGTGAGGGACAAGACATCGCCCAAGGCTGGGGAAGCAGCAGCCAAGAGGACACTTGCCGCGATTATGTAACTGCGCATGTTCATAGTGCTTCTGCCTCAATGGTAGAATGCCGGGGGGTAGTTTGGCAAGTGTTTGCCGCTGGGCAGTACGATCGGCTGTGGAGTTAATGGCGATGCCCCCCGAGAGGGTGTTGTGTGTCGCGTATTACGGAAGGCTGCCGGTTTCGGAGTGTTCCGCGCTGGCTTCAGGCGGGACATCGTTCTCGTTGGGCGATTGTGTTGCGCGTGCGGCGACGCCGCGGTTCTTGCGGAAGAACACAAAGTAGATGCGGTCCCCCACCCCGTACAGGACGTATAAGGCGGCCAGGGGAAACAACGCAATCGCCGGTGAATGTTCGTCGATGGCCTTATGAAATACGGCGATGGCGATGCCGCACAGAACCAGCAGCCGAAAGGCGTTCTTGGGCGCCAGCACCAGTTCCTTGAGCACGTCTTTGGGATAACGCAGATTGCTGACCATGAGATAGGCGAGGGCGAGGGTGAGGGGCGTCAAGATCCAGTGGGCCACATGCAGTTCAAAATAGTGAGTGAACAGCACAAAGGTAGCAACGGTCGCCGCCGCAGCTGGCGTGGGCAGGCCAATGAAGAAGTCGCGAATCTCGCTTTGGTAGACATTGAACCTGGCGAGCCTGAGCGCAGCGCACACGACGAAAATGATCGCCATGACGGCGCCCGTCCTTCCGCCGACCAAGCCCAGTGAATGGGCTTCGTGCAGATAGGCAGTGTAGATGAGAACGGCCGGGGCCACCCCGAAAGACGCCAAGTCGGCCAGGCTGTCGAGCTGTTTTCCGAATTCGGAGGTGGTCTTGGTAAGTTTGGCGAAGGTGCCGTCGAGCACATCGAAAACATGGGCTAGAATGATGAAGTATGCGGCCCATTTGAAATCCTGATCGATGGATTTGAAGATGCTGACGATGCCGCAATACAGCCCGGCGGTGGTCAGCGCGCTCGCGCCGACATTGATGGGTTTGCGGCGCCCGGATGCACGCTTATTGCGCCGTCTTCTGAGCGAAATCTTCTTCATTAGACCCGGGCCACGATGGTTGTTCCTGCTTTCACCTTATCGTTCAGTGTAACACACGGCTCGGCGTTTGGTGGCAGAAAGAGCTCCGTGCGGGAGCCGAATCGTATCATGCCGAATTTCTGGCCCTGTTCGAGATCGTGGCCGTCTTCGGCGATACAGATAATGCGACGGGCAACCAAGCCCGATATTTGACGCACGGTCACACGCCCGATATCGGAGTCCATGTATAACGTATTGGCTTCGTTGTGGTCGCCCGCTTCTTTCTTCATTGCGGGTCTGAATTCGCCGGGTTTGTATTCGATGCGGTACACCGTGCCGCTTACGGGCGCGCGGTTGACATGCACGTCCAAGATGGACAGGAAGATGGCGATGCGCTTGCAGGGCCCCTCGTAGTAGGGGCAGCTCTCGAGAACGTCAACACCGACGATTCGGCCGTCGGCGGGTGCGACAATCTCGTTGCTCTCTGCGCTTATTACGCGCGGAGGGTCGCGGAAAAAATATAGCGTGAAGCATCCTGCCGCCAAGACGGGCACGGATACCCAGATCCATCCGGAAGTCCGGAAGAGCAGAGCCAGGATTACGCCTGCCGCGAGGCAGGAGGTGTAATAGGGTGCTCCAACTTTCCATGCGCTGAAGGGTTGAGTCACAACAAACCTCTTTCCTGCAGACTTACCCAGCGGCCGTCGCCGAACACGATGTGATCAAGGAATCGCAGTCCGATGATCTCGGCCGCGTCGCGCAGCCGCTCGGTAATGCGGACGTCTTCACGGCTGGGTTCGGGGTCGCCACTGGGGTGATTGTGGCACACAATCACGGCGCTTGCGGCATCGCGCACGGCTTGCCTGAAGACGTCGCGCGGCATGGCCAGAGCGGCGTCCAAGCCGCCAGTGGCGACAGTCACTTCCTTAAGCACCTCGTTTTTCGTGTTGAGAAGCAGGGCTTTAAACTCCTCGGTTTCGCATTGTTTGAAGCGAGCCATGAGCAGGTTAGCGACGTCCTCGGCCGTCCGTATCCTCGGCCGCTGTTCACCCTTTTCATGAGCGAGGCGGATGCCGAGTTCGACAGCGGCCTTGAGCTCGATGGCCTTGACTCGACCGACGCCCTTCACTTGCATAAGTTCTTCGATCGAGGCAAGCGAGAGACTTCGCAGCGTGCCGAAATGCCGAATAACCCGCTCCGCGAGTGCAACCGCTCCTTCCTCGCGGGTGCCCGTGCGGAACAATACGGCCAGGATTTCGGCGTCGCGCAGGGCTACCGCGCCCAGGCGTGCCAAGCGTTCACGGGGCCGCTCCTCTTCGGGGATCTCGCGGACTGCTGTCGAGTACGTGTTTTCCGTCATGTTCTCTATTTCTCGGCCACGGCGACCCGCTCGATACCGGCGAGATCGCAGACAAATTGAATGCGGTCATACTGGTTGCGCTGGAGCAGGTCCCTCACTTGGGTATACTGCCCCATCCCGACTTCAAACGCAAGCAGCCCGCCAGGGGCGAGCCATTCGCGGGCCTCGTTTACCAGCCTGCGGATAATGTCGAGGCCGTCATCGCCGGCGAGCAGTGCCCTGGGATCTTCGTGCAGGCGAATGACGGGATCGAGCTGCGGCCACGCGTCCGTTTCGATATAGGGCGGGTTCGAGCAGATCACATCAAACGGACCGTCCGCGGCTTCAAGTGCATCGAAAAGATCGCCCTCGAGCAGGCGGATGCGCGATGCGACGCCATGCCGTTCCGCGTTCGCTTGCGCAACCCTCAATGCGGCGGGGTTGATATCTGTGGCAATAACGGACACCAGCGGGGCCGCGTGGGCAATGCTTACCGCGATGCATCCGGTTCCTGTTCCCACTTCGAGGACGGATGCGGGGTTTGTGCCCACATGTTCGAGCACAACCTCGACCACGTGCTCGGTCTCGGGGCGGGGCACCAGTAGCGGCGGCTCGACGTCGAACTCGAGCGAAAGAAACTCCCACGAACCAAGAATGTAGGCCAAAGGTTCGTATGCAAGGCGCCGTTCGAGCAGACTGTCAAAGATGGCGTCATTTTCTAACGGCGATTGAAGCCGTGCCAGCAGCGCGGCGCGCGACAGGCCCAAGGCATGGGCCAGTAGAATCTCCGCGTCGAGCCGGGGCGTCTCGCTGACCGCGCTGAGTTTCGTGGCGGCCTGCGCGAGCCTTTCGGCGATGGCCGCCATCATTCCTCGCGAATGCGGGCGGCACGATCCGCGGCAATCAATGCATCGATCACTTCCTGGAGGTCGCCTTCCATCGTGGCATCAAGCCGGTGGAGGGTCAGCTTGATGCGGTGGTCGGTGAGGCGGTTTTGAGGGAAGTTGTAGGTGCGGATCCGCTCGCTGCGGTCGCCCGTGCCGACCTGGTTCTTTCGGTTGGCCGAGCGTTCGGCGGCTTCCTCTTCTTCCTTCTGCGCAAGAAGCCGTGCCCGAAGCACCATCAGGGCCTTGGCCTTGTTCTTGTGCTGCGACTTCTCGTCCTGGCAGGTCACGACCAGTCCCGTGGGCTTGTGGGTCACCCGCACCGCTGAATCCGTGGTGTTTACGGACTGCCCGCCCGGGCCCGAGGACCGGTACACATCAATCTGAAGCTCGTTCTCGTCGATGTCAATGTCCACGGCCTCGGCTTCAGGCAACACCGCCACGGTCACCGCGGACGTGTGGACCCGCCCTTGGGCTTCGGTCTCGGGAACGCGCTGCACGCGGTGGACGCCCCCCTCGAACTTGAGCTGGCTGTAGACGCTGTCGCCCGCAATCTTAAACGAAATCTCCTTGAATCCCCCCATACCCGTGGGATGCGAATTCAAAACCTCGACCTTCCAGCCCTTGAGTTCGGCGAAACGCGAATACATCCGGAACAGATCGGCCGCAAACAGCGCGGCCTCCTCTCCCCCGGTCCCCGCGCGGATCTCCATGATCGTGTTCTTTTCGTCATTGGGATCGCCCGGGATGAGGAGCAGCTTCAACTCATGTTCGCGCTCCTCGAGCGTCTCGATGAGTTCGTGGCGCTCTTCCTCCGCCATCTCGCGCAGTTCGGCATCCGACTCTTCATGAAGGATGGTCTCGGCCTGTTTGAGACGGTTCTCCTCGGCCTCATACTTCTTGAAGCACTCGACCAAGGGTTCGATGCGCTTCTGCGCCTTCGCGCACTTCATATAGCGCTCGTGGTCGGAGGCGACCTCCTGCGAAGACATTTCGTGGGAGAGGCGATCATACTCCACGACCACGTCGCGGAGTTTTTCGCGCATAACCTTTTCCATGAAAAAGGGTTAGCTCTTGCGGCCGTATTTCCGGTTAAAGCGGTCGACCCGGCCTTCGCTGTCGACAAATTTCTGCTTGCCCGTATAGAAAGGATGGCACTGCGAGCAAATCTCGACGTTGATATCGCCCTTTGTCGAGCGTGTCTCAAACTTGGTGCCGCACGCGCACACGACACGCGAGGCCTTGTATTCGGGATGGATACCCTGTTTCACGTCAAATCTCCTGATGCGGCGCACACCTTGCGCATTCGCAATTCCACAAACCAAAGCAAGACCATAGCTTATCACAGGAAGACGCAGGCGCGCAAATTGCCGCTTAACAATTCTGCGGCTGGCACGCGCGCGCATCAAGATATCTCACGCCAAGCCGCAAAGCCGCCAAGAGCCACTGCCACCCTGCAGGCCTTCTTCGCGCCTTTGCGTGAGGTCTTCCGCTTGTGGTCTCGACCGTCGCGTTGACGGTGTCTATGGTCCAGGTGCCGAAGAGCTGCCCGGCTACTTGGCTTTCAGGACCTTGCGCAGGTGCTTGATGCTGGAGAGGCCCTGTTCCTCGTTGCTGCATTCGACGGAAAGCACGCCGTTGAACTTGGCCTTGCGCAATATCTTGACAACCCGGCCCCAATCAATGACGCCTTCACCGCAAGCGCAACCCGACGGCACCCCGGTCACCTTGCCCCGCTCGCTCATGATGACACCGCCAATGTCCTTGGCGTGCACATGGACGATCCGGTCTGCAATGGCCTCGAGGAATTCGTAGGGGTCTTGTCCGGCCATGAAGATGTTGCCCGTGTCGGGGTTGCAGCTCATGTACGGCGAGTCGACCAAATCGAGCAGTTCGAGATAGGTCTTGAGCTTGACCGAGTATTTCTGATGGGGTTCGAGGCCGATGTGGACCTTGTGGCGCTCGGCGACCGGCAACACGCGACGCAACGTGTAGTAGATGACGTTGAACGCCTGCTTCTTGCTCATCCAATCTGGCACGACGCCTTCATCGGTGCATACGCATGTCGCCCCAAGCGCATCGGCGTATTCGATGGCGCGGGTCAGGAATGGAATGCTGATCTCAGGCTGGGCCATGGGCGCATGCGCGCTCACTGCGCTGACCTTGAGCCCAAAACCATCGACGATTTCCTTGACCTCGAGCGGGTCGCGTTCCATGCTGATAGCGCCGTAATAGCCCGCTTCGCAGAGCAGATCGCGCCCGTTGAGCATGTTGAGTTCGCAATACTTGTACCCCTGTTTGCGAATGGCCTCGAGCGAATACTCGAGGGGCTTGTCGGCGTGCCGGAACGCCTCCGTGTTCAATCCTGCTTGAATTTCCGCCATGATTCGTCCCTCCTGCGTTGTGTGGCATGCAGTTTGCGCGCTGTCCCTCGTGGCAGCATCGCCCCGTTTACGCTTCCCACATGCTGTTCACGACCTCAACGGCGTGCTCGGCCACGAGCCCACCTCTTTCCGGACCGGCTTTGTCTTGGGAATGCGGCTCACATACTCAACCCGCTTGAGAGCCTCCCGCATGTGCTTCCCCATTCTGTCGAGTTCCCGTAGATCTCACTCGATGTTCACAGCAAGATCAACGGTAACACAAACCTGCCCTGCCCGTCGATGTTACGGCCGCGCGGCGCCACCGCTGGCGTGGCGAACGTGATCAGAAGCACGCACCAAGCGCCTCACACCTCAGCCGTCTTCACGGGTCTTCCCTCGGCGCTCGACAGATCGGCCGCGATACAGATGGCCATGGTCTTGGCGGCGTCGTCGAGATTCGGGAATGGCTTCTTGTCCTCGAGGATGCAGTCGATGAAATGCGTCACCTCGCCCCGGAAGGGATGGTGCGCGACGTCGCCGCTGTCGGGCAGCACGCAGGGCATCGTCATGAAATCGTTTTGGCCGGGGAATACTTTTGGAACGAAGAATTTGTCATTCCGGACCGAGCCTTCAGTGCCGTAGACGCCGATGTTGAAAACATAAGGCATCTGCGCGTCGAAACAGCTCGTGGTACGTCCAACGGCCCCATTCTCGAACTTGACCACCGCCGTCGTGGTGCCGGCGTATTCGTTGGGATTCTCGGTCTTGACGGTATACGCGCACACCTCGACCGCGTCGCTGCGCGCGAACCATTCCATGGCGCTGACGGCATGACACCCGCCCGCGAGAATCGAGGTCCCCCCCTGTTTCTTGCTGCCGAGCCATTTCTCCGGTCCGCACCAAATGCGGTGCATGTAATCCACCTCGACCATGAAGATGTTGCCGAACGCGTCTTTGCGGATAAGCTCATCGATGGTCATGAGCAACGGGTTCCACGTCAACACGAAACTCACGATCGTCTTGACGCCGGTCTTGTTGACCGCGGCCTGCTGCTTGCGGACGTCGTCCATCGTGAGTGCCACGGGTTTCTCGATGATGACGTGCTTGCCCGCCTCGGCGGCCGCCACGACGGGGCCCGTATGGAGATCATGCGGCGTGGATACCACGACGATGTCGATGTCGTCGCGCTGGACCATCTCCTCGTAGTCCTTGCTGATAGTGCAGTCGAGGTTATGCCGCTCGCGGTAGGTTTCAGGTTTGCCTGCGGTGCGGCTCACCAGCGCCCGGACCTCCGCGCGCCCGTCATACTGCGCCGCCTTGATGTACTCTTCCGAAACCCACCCGCAGCCCACGATACCCATCCCCAGTTTGCTCATCATATACCTCCTGGCAGTTGCGCATTCCCTTTGGATGAGTTAGTGATAACTATCTGGAAAGAAGATGTCAAATGGACCAACCCGGCAGCA
>SLSB01000159.1 GCA_007130675.1 Candidatus Hydrogenedentota bacterium
GGCAAGATGCCCGTGCCACCTTCCCACGCGCCATTTTCATCTGCAGCGCCTTCTGGCGCCTGTTTACCACCTTGGCCATGATCTGAAGTGCCATGGCCTTCTAGGCCATGATCCACGGGCAAGATGCCCGTGCCACCTCTGACCGCTACGGCGATGGCAACAGGCGTCTGGATGGCAAAGACGTTGTCGTCCTTGCGCGTGCCGCGCCCCTCGCCGCCGAGATCCAGAATCCAGATTTCGTCGCACTGGCGGCGCATATGCTCGCGCATGCCGCAGAAAGCGTCGCCATCAAGATAACTTGACGCGCTGATGAAACTGACCACGCCCGGCCCGGAAGTGCCATGGCCATCTTGGCCATGATTCACGGGCAAGATGCCCGTGCCACCTCCACTTGTGTCACCTATGTTAATCTGCTCAAAGACTTTCCACAGTGCCCAGCGCCAGAAGTAGACGTAGAGATTGTAGAGATTCTTGACGTGGACGCCGAGTCCCGCTTCGAGCGCAGGTGTTACAAAATCTCGCAAGATGGCGCGTTCTTCGCGCAATGAGAGAAGCGCCCTGTTGCTCAGCTTCTTGCGCTTGCCCTTCTGATCCCTTGTCGCTTCATCGGGCAGCAAATCGCCAAACCGGACCCATCCGCCGTAGCGCGAGAGACTTCGCGCATTCTCGACATCAAGTCCTTCGTGGCGGTCGTAGGGTGGATTGCCGAGGCAGACGATGACGGGGACGCTGCTCTTGACCTTGAGCGCTCTTTCGTGCTGTTCGGAAATGGGTCTCAGATAAAAGGGCAGTACCGGCGGTCTTGCATCAGGACTTTCAAGTGTGTCGGTCAGGTAGACGTGGGTTCCGTCCTGGGAAAGCGCCGCGCCATGGTCGCGGAGGGTGCGGCTGACGCGCAGTTCGGTCACGGCATACGGCCCGACCATCAGCTCGAACCCGTAGAGGTTGTTCGCAAGCGTTGTGGCTTGGCCCGCGACTGCGCCGGGGCCTTGCTCGTGTTCGACGCGATTCACGGCGTGTTCGATCACGCCGAGAAGATAGGTGCCCGTGCCAGCGGCGGGATCAAGTGTGACAACACCGGGATCGGCAAAGCCAAGGGGCCTGTTGAGGCGGTTGACGAGCAGATCATCGATGAGACGCACTTGGCAGCGGACGACCTCGACGGGCGTATAGTAGGCGCCGGCGTTCTTGCGCAGCTTGGGGTCATAGGCGGCGAGGAAATCTTCGTAGAAATAGAGCCAGGGGTCTTCCGGGCCGGTGAACGTAGCTGGCGGCACGGCGGCGATGATGCGCAGGAGCAGATCGAGCGAGGCGGCCATCTCGGCGCGTGCACCGGGATCGGTCAGGACTTGCAGAGCGCGCGCGAGCAGGTTGTGTTGCGCGGCAAGGGCGGTTTCCGCACTGTCGAGCGTGAGCGGCTCGGCCCCTTCGCTGCGGCCCAGCAGGAGGGCAAAGGCGACGGTCTGGGCATAGGCGTCGGCAAATTGGTGGTCGGAAGCGTCGGGAAATAGCAACTGCCGCCAGTCGCGCGCGAGTTGAACGAGGGGTGATCCGGGGTGTTTGAGTGCGTCGATCACGTCGTCGCGCAGCATGCGGCAGAGCGGGGCCAGGAGTGCCGCGAACCCCTCGAGGTCAATCTTGCCTTTGCGATCGGTCGGAATAATGGGCTCCCACTGCAGGAAGTCCTGAAGTAGGGCATCGAGTGCCCGCGCGTCCTCTTTCGTGACGGCTTTCTTGCCTTCTGATGCGATATCGCCCGCAATTCTCGTGTGCCGGACACTATTCCCGTCTCGGTACAGCGCCCATTCGTTGCCGTCGGTATAGAGGATGTTGGGGATATTCGCGAACCGCTTGAACTGCTCGCGGTTGTGGCCCTTGAAGTGCTTTGCGTTCGCTCCCGTGCCCGGCGCTTTGAGCTCGGCGTAACCGCTGAGCAGGCCCTTTAGATGCACAGCATAATCCGGTTTGCCGAGGCGATCCGGCAGGGGCGTTTCGCCGGTGCAGACGACCTCCCACCCGAGGGCATTGGCCACTCCGGTCATAAAGTTCTCGAACGGTCCCCGGAGCTGCTCCTCGGGTTCGCCAGCGGTGAGCTGGTTCATTTTTGCCGCGACGTTGTTGGCGAATTCCTGCAATGCGGCGAAGATGTTGCCGTTGTGGCTCACTATTGGCTGGCTCCCCTTTGCCCCTACGACGCTGTTGCCTGGTTCCGAATGATACAAGAGTGCCGATGCAGCTTCAACGAGGTTCACAGGGAAACGCTCCATTTCTGCTGGCTACTCTCTCAGTCGGGGTCACGGCATTGCGCATCAGGCATAATGGCACGGTAAATGCGTGTTACTACAGGCAGTGCGGGCCTGAATGCGCGCATAAAGCCGCGATGTTACGTTGTATGGCGGGCTTTGAGGGCAAAGCTTTTGCCGATCGAGCGGCGTGAGTGTATGCAATTGCCGCACAATTGTGTAGATTGGATACACAAGTAACGCGGAACAAAGGAAGGAGACAGAGGGATGGCTGACAGAAAAGCAGAGGCGTATTGGGAAGGGAGCTTGCATGATGGAATGGGCGCCGTGAAACTTGGCAGCGGCTTTTTCGAAGGCGCGTTTTCCGCGGGGAGCCGCTTTCAAGATGAAGTGGGCACCAATCCCGAGGAGTTGATCGCGGCGGCGCATGCGGGCTGTTTCTCGATGGCGTTTTCGGGGTTGTTGGGCGCGGAAGGGTTTACGCCCGAGCGTATCGAGACTACGGCATCGGTGGCCATCGAGAAGGAAGGCGAAGGCTTCGCGATCACCAAGATCCACCTGACGATGCAGGCGTGGATTCCGGATATCGACGAATCGAAGTTCAACGAGATCGCGAACAAGGCCAAGGAAGGCTGCCCGGTGTCGAAAGCGCTTGCCTCGGTGCCGATCAGCCTCGAGGCCACACTGCAGTGAGTGCGGAAGCCGCCGCTCGCACCGGTCTCAGACGTGTATGGGCGGCGGCATTCGCCTGAGTAATGGGAAAAGCAAGCAGAGACTGCCGCGCTGCAAGAAATGTGGGTTTGTTCTTTGACGCGAATCCGCAAGCGGTAGAGGAAGTAAGCTTATGTTCACATACAAGGTAAAACTGTTTCGTTTGTTTGGGTTTTCGGTCGAGGCAGACGCCTCGTGGGTGCTGTTGGCGGTTCTTGTGACCTGGACGCTTGCCCACGGTGTGTTTCCGATTTACTTCGAAGGGTTGACGACCGGAACGTACTGGACCATGGCCATCGTCGGGGCGGCGGGCTTGTTCATGTCGATTATTCTTCATGAACTGGGCCATTCGCTGGTGGCGCGGCGGTTTGGATTGCCTATCAAGAGCATCACCCTGTTTGTTTTCGGCGGGGTGGCGGATATGGAAGACGAACCGCCTACCGCCACCGCCGAGCTGTTCATGGCCATTGCGGGCCCAGCTACAAGCATCGCGCTTGCGCTGTTGATGTTCGGCGGGGCGCTGGCCGTTCCGTTGGTCCTTCCGCAATACAACGGCATCACGCCGGTGCAGGGTGTGCTTTGGTATCTGGCTTGGCTCAACAGTATCCTGGCGGTGTTTAACCTGCTTCCGGCATTTCCGCTCGATGGCGGACGGGTCTTGCGGGCGCTGCTCTGGGGTTGGCGAGGCAACTTGCGCTGGGCAACACGCTTTGCCTCGAACGTGGGCAGCGGCTTTGGCATCGTGCTCATTGCCATGGGTATCTTCTGGCTGTTCACCGGAAACGTGGTCGGCGGATTCTGGTGGATCCTCATCGGGATGTTCATGCGGTCGGCTGCGCAATCGTCGTACCGGCATGTGCTGGTCCGGCGTGCTCTCGAGGGCGAAAGTCTGCGGCGGTTCATGCGCACGGATGTCGTAACCGTTCCCCGGTACATCTCGCTACAGGAACTGGTCGAGGAGTACGTCTATAAATACCACTACAAGATGTTTCCGGTAGTCGAGGACGACAAACTCATCGGCTGCGTGTCGACGCGGGAACTCCGCAATGTGGACCGCGAAGAATGGGACCGTACGCCGGTGGGCGAGATTATGGGCAACTGTTCGGAATCGAACAGCGTCTCTCCGGATGAAGACCCGATGAAGGTCTTGTCGACGATGAACCGAACCGGGCAAAGTCGCATGCTTGTTATCGAAGGAGACCAACTGGCGGGGATCATCACGCTCAAGGATATGCTGAACTTTCTGTCGCTCAAAGTGGGCCTGGAAGAAGGCGAGGAATTGCAGTAGCCCGGGTATTTCACAGCTTTCAACTGGCGGGCATTCGCGTCTTGCGCAAACGGTTTTTCATGAATGGATTGTGATTCTTAGATGCCGCAGGCTGCTGTGAAATACCCCAAAACAGTCTGTGTGCAGAAAAAGCAAGTGCCTTCTTCGCAACCCAAGTCTGCGCATATCTCACCAATTCAGGCGTGCCTGAGTTGGTGAGCTATTGCGGCTAGCAAGACGCGGCGAGCCGCCCGCTCACCCCCTGAAGGCAGAGGCGGCCTCGATGGCCTCGGGGCCAAATAATCCGGCTTCCCCGGGCCAGAAGAAGAGGATGCCAGCGGCCCCGGCGAGGGCGATAGCGAACAACAAGCCAAGCCGGCGCGCAAGGCGGGCATTGCTCAACACCGCCACGGCCGCTCCTTTGAACA
>SLSB01000303.1 GCA_007130675.1 Candidatus Hydrogenedentota bacterium
CCTCAGGCTTGGAACGGATTTCCATGTGTTGGCTCTGAGATCCGCACGCCTCGGCCACGTCTTTCGGGATGACATAGACATCCTCGGAGATCTCGACATAAAACGGGTCCAATTCTTCCTGAAAATGGAAGGGCTCGTACCGGCCATCCGAAGTTTTTCCAACATACGCCAGGATCCCGTCACGAACACCCCGCGCTATCATATCCTTGACCGCGTTTTCGCCATTGATCAGCCGCGGAAACACGGGTGACGAGAAGAATGCATCGCGTATCGCCCGGGTACTCCATTCGGTGAACGCGGGCGGCCAATTCCGCATCACAAAAGCCGGACTTATGGCTGACTCGACCTCGCCATCCTTGCGAAGTTGCTGCAAGATGACCGCCGTCAGACTCGAGCCCATGCTGGAATTCACCAAACCCATATCCACCACGTGCAACCGGTTGTTCTTGTCGAGCAGCACCAAGTGGCGATAGCTGCGCCACACCGTTTCCGTAAGATCCTGCTGGGCCCGCGCGAGGTTCTGCTGCAACTGGCGCTGCTGGTTCTCGCTGAGGCCGTCGCTGTCGCTATCCTCGATTTCCTCCCATGCCAGCAGTTTCCGGGCCTCATCCTCGAGGATCGCCTCCGAATCCGCCACACACCACACGATGGCATTCTTGAACGTGCGCGCCGACGCCCCGCATTCGCGGGTCATTTTCTCGATGAGCGCAACCGTATCGTCCCGGTTGCTCATACACACCTCGGGCGGCAGCACCGCAACGGTCAGCATCGGCCGATTGGGCACATGGCTGCTCTTGTCGGGAAAGAACCGCCGTTCGAGGTCCGCGGGCACGTCCGAGTCTTTTTTCGAGAACACCTTCTGCACTTCCGCGCGCATGCGCTCGAGAATTTTCGCGCGGTCGATGGTGGCGCGCCGATCGGCCAGCATCTTGTTCAGATTGGGCGTAAACGTGAACCGATAACGGTTCCTGTGGATCGCCAGGTAATAGCAGGTTGTCTCGAGGGTCTCGAGCACCGCATCCACGTTGCCCACATCGAGATCGGGTTCGGCCAAGGCAAGCCGAATCTCGGGCACGGTGGCTTCCTCCTTGGTCGTCCCCCCATTCGACTCGAAGAGAATGACCGTGGCCGTTTTACGGTGAAGCCGGCTCTTCTTGATCCCATTGACGGCATCATGGTCCAGCCGCATCGCGAGCGAGTCCTGCCTCCCCGCAATGTCCGTGGTAATCGCCGGCTCCAACCGGTCCTCGTCTATTTGTTCGATGATGACCTGGCGAAACGCCGGGTCATCGAGCGGGGCCGTTCCCAGTCCGATGAGGGAGTCCTTTTGGGCGCCCTTATAGCCTTCCTGATATGCGTTCGCGACCCACAACGCCAACATGCGGAGCACTCCCCGCGTGCGCTGAAACCGCTGGAGTGTCTGCCACTTGCGCTCGAACACCGAAATGGCCATCGGATGGAACGGGTACGTCGCTTTGAATTCCTCGAGCGCGTGGTCCACCGGAAACCATCCAGGAAGCTGCTGCCGGTGCTGAACCACCCAATCCGCGTAGGCCTTACAGACCTCCAAGGCCTTGCCCGGCAGGTTGACCCGTCCGTTTGCACCCACACCGCCGTGTTCCCACTCGAACAAGCGCCTGCGGATGATCTCGGCGGCCTCCGCCTCGGCCGACATTACGACGGCTTTGCCCAGGCGGTCCAGCAGTTTGCGGTAGCGCGTGAAATCCTCGCGGTCCTCATGGCTTTCGGTAATCTCGAGCAGCGAGGCCGGCACCGACACCACCAGCACCACGTTGTTGCGCCCGCGGGCCGTCTCGGACAGGTTCTGCAGGAAATTGTAGAGCTGCGTGGGCATGCCGGCCTTGCGGCCCCGGCTGATGTAGTTCATCAACTCGTCCATCAGGATCAGACACGGCCGATCCTCGGGCAGAATCTTCCGGATGACATCCCCGCCGGGCGGAATGCACTCGGCATCGTGTTTGGCTACAAGTTCGAAGGCCTTTGCGCCCCCGAGCTGAAACGCCATCTCGCCCCACGGCGTCTTGCGCAACGGTTCGCCATTGCCCCCGCGCCCGGCTATCGGGTCCAGTTCCGTCCCCACAAATACCGCCGTCGCACACTCGGGGATCGCCGGCACACGCCCCTCGGAGAGTATCCGGTCCACCCCCGGCCAGTGCTTGGCCGCGTTGCCATGCCGCGCGAGGTGATACAACAGCGTCAGGGCATGCGTCTTGCCTCCGCCAAACTGCGTGGCCATGTTAAACACAGCCGACGTCTCGGTGATCTCGCCGTTCAAGCGCCGGACGGCCTCGCCCGCCAGCTTGAGCAGGTTCTTCGTGAGAAACGTCCGCGCGAAAAACTCCTCGGGATTCCGGTAGACGGCTGGTCCGCGATCATCGCGCACCTGATCCAGGTGCACCGCGAATTCCGCCGCGTCAAGCGGCCGGTTCTCCCGCAGGTCCTCGCGCGGCGTGACTACTTTGTACCACGGCAACAACGTCATGAGACCCTCCAGCTTCTATGCCACCAGCCATCCGGGCGGTCGCTGCCGAGCCTGGGCGAAACCGCCTGCTTCACCGCCCCGGAAACCTCCTTCGACAGGATAACAGGATTTACCGGATGTCCGAGCATCGGAAGTCCCCTTCCTGTCAATCATGTAAATCCTGTCAAAAGCTCTTGAACTCTTGGTCTCTTCGCTAAAACCCGAGTCCCTTTTTTCTTGCCAGGACGCCGTCGACCCAGCGTTTTTCTTCGGTGGCGGGCGGGTAGAGGGCGCTGAGGGCCTGGGCGAGTTTCCAAAGGCGGGCATCGGCGCCGATGCCGTCGTCCACGAGGAAGCGTTTGAGGGCCTCGCCGCGGCCCGCGCCAAACAACACCATCGCCTGGTGCACCCGATCGAGCACGGTCGTCCCCGCCGGAGGCGTCAGTGCCGCCGGGTCAGTCGGCCGGTCGTCTTTCCACCCGAATTCTTCCTGCTCGGCCTCGTCAAGCGCCGCAAACAGCGACATCTGCCTGTCGCGCGGTTTGCGTTTACGCCCGGCCGCCGCGCCCAACGTTTCGTCTTTGCCAAACAGGTGTTTCACCCGCTGCGACACCGGCAACAGCGTCGCTTTGTCGCCCTTGACCTCGACAAGATGCGGCAACGCCTCGAGGTTCGCCCCGAGGCCCTGGGCGATCTTCCGGGCCGCATCGTACTCGATGGTGTACCCCGTGCTTTTCACGGGCGCCGTTGCCGCGGATTCGTCACTATCGGTCGAAATCGTAACATCGGTCACTTCAGCACTCGAGGACACCGTGGCCGAGCCAGACACGCTCATGGAAGGGAGTGTTGCGCCGCCTGATGCCACAGCAACAGGCATGCGCGGCCGCGGCTTCTCCGCGCCATTGACGCTGGTCGACAGCGTCCACAACCACATGGCCGTCAGCCGGGCATCTTCCTCGAACCCCGCCGTATCGGCCTCGGCGAAGATCATCGACAACGCTTCCTTCGACACCGCCGCCCAGACTTCCTCGAGGTACTCGCGCAACGTCACCACGTCGCCGCTGGCCTTCTCGACCCTCGAGTACCGCGAGAAGATTTCCAATGCCGGACCCAGACACGCGAAGATCGCGTCCGCGCCCACCACGCCCTCGTCCGCCAGCCTCGGCAACCACGCGCGGATGCGTTTCGGCAATTCGCGCAACACCTCGCGCCAATCCCCGATATCATCCATCCGCAGCGAACCATCGGGATTCTCGCGGGGACGGCAGACGAGGTGGATCGAGGAAGCGAGACGCGCTTGACCTTGTGCGGCCACGCGTGCCGACATCTCAGTATCTACGGGCCACGAACCCGTCACTATCCATCCGGCTTCAATGACCGCCTGCAGAATTGCTTCCCAGCTTGCCGTCGTCTTGCTGGCAAAAACGATGGTGCCAATGGCATCCGGAGCAAGAAAGCGGCGACCCTCAGCAAATGCCTTGGTTAAATGGCGTACATAAAAGACTGCGTCTTTATCCGAGTTGCTCAATTCGTGAGGGCGGTCAACAACAATTTCTGCGGCCTTCGGAGTGGCAACCTCTGCAAACAGTTCTGGGTAAACTCCGGCGAGAGCTTTCCTCAGCCAGACAAAGAAGAAGTCCGAAAGATAAGCGTATGGAACAGCGTCGTAATAAGGAGGATCTGTAAAAAAGAACTGTGCGATATCATTAGGAAGACAATGCGACGCCGCATCGGTTTGTCTGCTTTGTCCGATACTTCCGTCGCCGGGCACAGAGTTGCACACGCTGACCACCCACTCGAGTGCGCCGCCATATCCTCCGCTGGAACGTGACAATGGGTTTACTTCTAAGAAATCCCAGACCATTGGGATAGCTTGACGACCAAAAGTATGATTGACCTTCTCCCCCGTGAGATGCCAGCTGCACAAACTCGTTGTGTAGTCTGTCTGTCTGCTCACGGCCAAGGCTAAGCACGTCCTTACGCCATTGGCGAAGTCTCTCTGGTCAGTATTCGGCTCGTCTGTATTTCCTGCATAACCTGAACACTTGCCGTTGCGCTGTTCTGGTTTTCCTTCCCCTGCTAGCACCATTACTTTTATCAAGTTACAATTATCAATCGTTCGCCTCATCACTCAGTCGTCCTATAGCCGTTTCAATCCATCGACAA
>SLSB01000057.1 GCA_007130675.1 Candidatus Hydrogenedentota bacterium
GAGCGGGGGCTTCCGGAGGGGTACGAATCCTGGTGGGAGTTTGTCCCCGAGATTCTGGGTTGCGAAAACCGGGGTTATGGCCCGGTGGAACCGGGTACGGCCGTGGCCCCCGCACCGGGTAAGGAATCCCACCCCATTCTCAAGGGCGCAGAGCCCCTCGAATGGCACAGCCAAGGCAACGCCTACCTTGTGGCTCCGTTGCTGGACGAAGAGGCGGAAATCCTGCTCTATGGCACAGTCGAGGACAAAGTCGAGCCTGTCGCGTGGACACGTTGGACCGAGGACGGCAGCCCGGTTTTTTACACATCGTTGGGACATCCAGCCGATTTCGCCGAGCCTCAGTTCCGTGAGTTGCTTGTGAACGGTATCCGCTGGGCTTTGAATGAAGCGAAACAGGCCGCCGAAGCCGAGGACTAATCCTGACGACAATGTCGCTGGTTCTCTCCTGCAGGTGAACATTCCTGACCGGGCAGCGCGCGGCGCGCGCGCGTTTGCGATGGTGTCGCTGCTCTAACAGGTGCGGACAACGCGTGATCATGCGATACGTGGAACCGTTTGATCGAGGTCCCGGGGGGTGGTATGGCTGGCGCAGCAATGCTGCCGGTCCTCAACCCCTCGAGATTCGGGACAGCGCGGCGATCAGCCGCAGCCCGTGGTGGATCGACTATAACCACGCCCCGCCCGGCGCCGGTTATCTCCACTTGCTCTACATGCTCAACACCCGGGGTAAAGCCGGAGAGCACCACCGCGAGGTCGCGGGGGAAAACCGGTTCATCCAGGGCAACTTTCCAACGGATTTTGCTGGGGCGCGGGTTTCTCTGAGACTCAAGGGCGAACTCGAAGCCCGAGGGGCGCGTCTGTTGTTGCTGTGTCAAGCCGTACAGGCGGAAATCTGTTCCGGCTGGCTGCTGACCGGGCAGCCCTTCGAGGTGACGCGCGAGTGGAGCGAGCAGAGCGCTGAACTCGCTCCAGACCCTCCAGCCTGGACCTGTTTGGGCGGACGGCATGACCGGACCGACTTCTACGGCGAAATCCCCTTGGAAACGGTGTTGCATGATGTGAACACCAATATCATGCTGGTGCTCTACCCGCTGGATATCGCGCCGATGGGTCCGTTCGAGGGCGATCCGCATCGTTTGCGCCCGGAACGTGACTATCCAGTCTGGCGCTCGCGCTTGCCGGAAGGGTACGTCTTGCTTGACGAAGTGTGCATTGAATTTGCCTGAACTGCGCCCGGGTCCGGTCCCCACCTTGAGCTGCCCGGAAGGCCGTGGCTGCAGCGTCCAGGTTGCGGTTCGACAAGGACGCGCACAGCTTCTATAATCGGCTCGGTGAACAGAACAAGGGGGAGATACGTATGTTCCGAAAGCGTTATGGCGGGTCTATGAGCATGGTTGTTGGGGCACTGATGGCCATACTCGTGTGCATGGCGGCCGCCTCGGCCCAGGATGGGCTGCCCGAGAAGATGGGCGTGATCAACGGCGACTTCGAGGCGGGTGCCGAGATGCCCGGCAGTGGCTGGTCATGGTGGTCGCGTGACGATGCGGGTTCCGTCCAGTTCGATACCGATGCGCGGCCGGGCAGCCGTACCGTGCGCATCGAGCATGATAGCGCGCGCGATTTCGCGTTCAGCAACCGCGGGCGCTTGCGCGTCGAGCCCGGGCAGCAGTATACCGCCACCGCATGGGCAAAGACCGCAGACCCCAATCAATTGCTCGAGCTCGCCATTGTCGCCCTCTCGGGCGGGCAGACCTTGCGATGGAACATCGGCGCGGACACCACCCGCGGCTCGGATGAGTGGCGGCAACTGACGGCCATCACAACAATTCCTGACGGTTGCGACGCCATCTATGTGCGCTTTGTCGGAAGCGGCACTCTTACGGCCTGGGTCGACGATGTTGTGCTCGAGGAAGGCGCTCACTTTCCCGAGCGCGAACCGAAACCAAAGGTCGAGGGATGGGCTTCCGAGCGCATCGAGGAAGCCCTGGGCCGGGGGATGCTGGCCAGACCCATCGAGGAAGGCAACTATCTTGGATGGCGCCTGTTGCGTGACGATCCCGCTGATATTGCGTTCAATCTCTACCGGGTAAGCGACGGCGGCGAACCGGTCCGCCTTAATGACGCGCCGTTGACCCAGACGACGGATTATCTCGACACGGATGCGCCCCGTGATACCGAGAGCGCTTATTTCGTTCGGCCAGTCGTTGACGGACGCGAAGTCGAGCCGTCCGAGCAAGCGACGGTGACGCCGGGCGCCGAACCGCTGCCGTACATTTCGATCCCCATCGGAGAGGGCAAGACCTTCCAGAAGGTGGGCATTGCCGATCTCAATGGCGATGGAGAGTATGACTTCGTCATCAAACAGCCGAACGTCAATGTTGATCCCTGGTACCGGTATTGGAGACCCAGCGAGACGACCTACACCCTCGAGGCCTGGCTGTCCGATGGCACGTTCTTGTGGGAGAAGGATCTCGGATGGGCCATCGAATCGGGCATCTGGTATTCGCCCTACATCGTCTACGATTTCGACGGAGACGGCAAAGCCGAAGTGGCGGTCAAGACCGGGCCGCCCGGCGACCCGCGTGACACCGAGCCCGCCGGCGAATATGCAGCGGGCCGCGTGCGCACGGGTCCCGAGTATCTCTCGATCCTCGATGGCATGACCGGCGAAGAAAAGGCGCGCGTAGACTGGCCTTCGCGCGAAGGGTTTGGCGTGGGCGACTCAGGCTACAACTTTGCCTCGCGAAACCAGCTCGGCGTGGCCTACCTCGACGGAAAGACGCCAGCGATTATTGTGGCACGAGGCACATACACCCTGATGAAGGTCGACGCCTACCACTATCACCAGGGAGAACTTGAACTGGTGTGGAGTTGGGACAGCCGCGACGAGCCCGGCCTGTATCGCGGCCAGGGCGCGCATTTCATGCACGTGGCCGATGTGGACGGCGACGGGCGCGACGAGATTATCCTTGGTGCCAGCGTGCTCGATGATAATGGCGTCGGCCTCTGGTCGCTTGGCATGGGCCACCCCGACCATCATTACGTGGGCAACATCGACCCGACGCGCCCGGGACTCGAGATCTACTACGGATTCGAGACGGGCCAGCTCCGCAACGGCGTATGTCTGGTGGATGCGGCCACCGGCGAGATCCTCTGGGGGATCGACGAGCGCACCTACCATGTCCATGCATTCGGATTGGTCTCGGACATCGACCCGCGCTATCCCGGCATGGAGTGTTACAGCGGCGAACAAGGGTATCCCGAGGAAAGACCCCATCGCTGGCTCCATTCGGCCCAGGGAGAGCTGCTCGCGACCCAAGACACGCTCGACCTCGGTCTGGCGCCCCGAGCGGCCTATTGGGATGCCGATCCCCAGCGTGAGTTGATATACGGGGGCCGGATCTTGGATTTCCACACCGGCATGACGCACTTGGAGGGATTCGTAGGACACCAGGCCGCGTGGGCCGACATTCTGGGTGACTGGCGCGAGGAAATCATTGTCTCGGTGCCCGGCGAACTGCGCGTCTACACCACCACTATCCCGGCCCGCGACCGTAGGATCACGCTCATGCAAGACCCCATCTACCGCAAAGACGTCGCCCATGTCGCCATGGGCTACGCGCACGTGCCCATGACCAGCTTCTATCTTGCCGGCGACCTCGAGACACGCACAAGACCGCCCCGGATCATCCTCGACACCGATTTTCGGTCCGACGCCGATGACGCCGGCGCCTTGGCGCTGCTCAACGCGCTCGCCGACAACGGGGAGTGCCAACTGCTGGGGGTCATGGCCAGCCAGACCGGGCCCTACGTGGTGGGAGCCATCAACGCTGTCAATACGTACTATGGCCGGGGCGACGTGCCCATCGGCCTGAGCCCGGTGGATGATCAGCGGTTCAATGACTACTATGCGCCCGTAGTCGGCGACCCCGCCAATTATCCGAGCACCCAGTCCAACGCCACCGCGCCCGACTCGACTACTCTCTATCGCCGTCTGTTGCATGAATCGCCCGATTACAGCGTGGTCATAGTCGTGGTCGGATCGCAGACCTGTGTCCATCTCTTGTTGAACTCGCCTGCCGATCACGAAGGTGACGGCTCCATCGGCCGCACTGGCAAGGACCTGATATCCGCCAAAGTGCGCGAATTGGTGGTCATGGGCGGGAATTTCCACAATCCGGAGCACCCCGAACACAATGTCAATCTGAACATCGAGGCGGCACAGGTCGTGGCCGATGAATGGCCCACGCCCATTGTGTATTCGGGCTGGGAGATCGGCCGTAACGTTCAGACAGGGGGCGCGTTGACCGATCCCGAGCGCAACCCCGTCGCCAAGGCCTACGAACTGTATCCCGCCGGCGGCGTCGGGACCATCGGCTCGTCGTCCAGCTACGATCAGACGGCTGCGTACTACGCCGTGCGAGGGGTCACCGCGGACGAGTTGACATTGTGGAACCTCAGCGAGCGTTGCCGCGTGACCTTCCCGGATGGACTTACGCGGGTCGAATCAGAACCTCTCGGCAAACACCGCCGCCTCTTACACGAGGCCAGCGACGAAGACGTCGCGGCCGTGATCGAGGCGCTCATGATCCAACCGCCCCGGTAAGGCCTTCGAGACTGTCCGCCACAGCCAACAACAC
>SLSB01000465.1 GCA_007130675.1 Candidatus Hydrogenedentota bacterium
CCGCATCGAAGAGATCGAACGCCCGTTCCGGCGGCAGTGCATCGGCGTCGCCGTCGAGGCCGGCGCCACCCGGATCGGCGTTCCAGACAGCACCGGCGCGCTGGACACAGGCGCTTATGCGGCACTGGTACGTGACATTGCCGAATATGCCGGGCCGCATGTCATGGTTTCCGCTAACTGTTGCAACGCTTCGGGGCGCGCCGTGGCCAATGCCATGGCCGCGGCTGTTGCAGGCGCGGTGCAGCTCGAAACCAGCGTGGGCGATAGCGGCCCATACGGCGGAAATGCCGCTACCGAGGTGATTGCGCAACGCCTGCACAAGCTGTCCGGGAGGTATCCCGTCGACCTGAATGCTGTTCGGGCGGCCGGTGACCTGCTCGGAAGCGGCGATGTTTTGAAGACCTTGGCAATGTCTGAGGAGCGGTCAGTTCGCTCGACTGCCGCCGAGACGCCGAACGCCAATGCGCCGCGTTGGCGTTGCCGGGTCGAAGTGGCCGCATTGTAGACGCGGCGAGCAGCATGTGCGCGCCAGTGCGGGGCGTATCCTCCCCGCGCTGGCGCTGTCTTTGCCGCTGTCTGTCTGGTAGGGTATACTCGCGTTGTTTCGCGGAGGAGACATGAGACTGACGGACCAGCAAGAGCGCCTCATCGCGCGGTATTTGCGCGAAGCGGGCGAACACATGGCAGAACTGCCTGACCGGGCGCGTGAGCGCGCGCTCGATACGATGCGCGAAGAGATTCTCGACGCAATACCCCCTTCTACGAGCGCCGTTCCCGATGACGCCGAGGTCGAGTTGGCGTTGCGGATGGCCGGCCCGCCGGCCCGGCATGCCGAACGGTTTTCGGCCCCAAACCGCCACGACCAGCCCTCCCGCCAAGACACGCCTGCTCCCGCCGAAGAGACCGGCGAGCGGCGCTGGCTCGGCGTGTGCGCGGCCATGAGCGAACAGACCGGCGCGCCCGTTGGGCTCGTGCGCTGGGGCACGGTGCTGCTCGGTGTGGTGACAGGTCCGTTCGCACTGATCGCCTACATCGGCGTCTTCTTGGCCCTGTACTTTTCCGAACGCGCCGACACCCCGCCCATTGATAAATGGCGGATTGCCAAATACGTAGCGGGCCTCGTTCTGGGCGCGGTCGTTCTGCGCGTTCTCGCGCGGGGATTTCTCGTGTTGCTCCACTATGGATACGGCCTCCTGGTTCAGGAGGAGCTTCGCCTTGCCGGCCTGTGGAATTGGCTCGAGCGCAACGACGGCTCGCTGTTTTTCTGGACGCTGTTCTGCCTGATTCCGGTGGCGGTGCTGGCCGCGCTGCCTGTGCCTGCGCCGTGGCGCAACACGCTGCGAAAAGTCTTTGAAGCCGGTTTGGCCCTGTATGCCCTGGCACTCTCCTTCGGGGTGGGATGTGCCCTTGCCGGGGCCATCCTTCAGGCCTCGCAATACATCCAAGACCCCACCACCTTCGATTTCCAGTCCATCTTCTCCGCCATCTAGCGCCCGGACCCGCGTGGCCGGGGCTACAACCAAAAGGAGAGAGAAGCATAATGGATGCTCATCAGTTGGAGGGATTATTCCTATCTTGAAAGTGCCGCAGGCACGTCATAGCATAGCCCCGGGTTTCAACCCGGGGACCCGCACCAACGAAGCCGAGTCCCGCAGGGACGGCAGGGGAGAATACCCAATGTCACATTCATACGTGAACCTTCTAGTTCATTGCGTATTTTCGACCAAAGAACGCCGGGGCCTTCTCAGTGAGGATGTCTGGCAAGCCCTATGGCCGTATCTTGGCGGTGTTGCCCGGAATAAGGGCATGAAGGCTATTGCTGTCGGCGGCACCCCCGATCATTGTCATGTCCTGCTTAACCTAGACTCAATGCAGTGCGTCGCAGAGGCGGTGAAGGTTCTCAAGGCAAACTCATCGAGATGGGTGAAACAGCGCTTTCCATTTCTGGACCGGTTCGCATCGCAGGAAGGGTACGGCGCATTCTCCGTTGGCATATCGCAGAAGGAGGACACCATCCGCTACATCGAGAACCAGATGGCGCATCATCGCCGGAAAACGTTTCAGGAAGAACTCTTGGTGATTCTTAAGAGGCATAGGATCGAATACGATCCCAGGCACATTTGGGATTGAGCCGGTTTCTGCCGTCCCTGCCGGGACTCATTTTATGGTGAATCCTGTTTCCCCGGGTTGCCACCCGGGGCTACGGTCTGTCGTGCCTTCGGCACTTCAGGAGACGTTCCCAAGATATTCTCATTCCGAAGTTGAATGGGCTGGTGGGTCGCTCCGAGTAGAAGCTCGACGACGCCGAGACGCGCAGGCGGCAATGTTTATGTACCATGCCCCGTTCGTTCAGCTCTTGAAAGTGCCGCAGATACGTCATAGAGACGAGCACCCACACAAGGTCAAGTCCGGAAGGGGTCGAACTGTATTGGATTGGCGGTTAATCCCTTGGGGCTTACTGGGCGCGACGGTGATCTATGGGCCTGCATCATGCGGGCTTTTGTGCCTATTCATATTGAGCCGTTTTGGATCTCAAGAAACGCCTCACAATCGCCGGAGAAAGTACATCGGCTGCCGAAGACTCAACGGAGTCTATCGAGAACAGCGTGAGAATCACCTACCTGACGTCAGGAGCTAATGATCGGACATTATGACACGTCGCCCTTGCACTTACTTCGCCGTTCTTTACATTGAGCCCGGGCCTGTGCTAAAACGCGCGTTTCAGATTGCACCGCATTCACGAAACCCGTGTAACACAAGCGAGAAACGCCGTGGACCTGTTTGATTCCATCGCCGCATCGATAGCGGCCGCCATGCCCGGGCTTGTGCCCGAGGATTTCGCGTTCGCGCCGCCGCCCAAGCCCGAGATGGGCGATGTGGCCATGCGCACGTTCGAGGCCGCGCGCAAACTGGGGTGTCCGCCGCCGCAATTGGCCGCCCGCATCGCGCAAGACGTTCCGTTCGGTTCCGAGGTGCTCGAGGCCTCGACCGTGGGGCCATACGTCAACTTCAAACTGGATCGGGGCACATTCGCCAAGGGGATTGTCGAGTCCGTTTTAGATGCAGGCGCCTCGTTCGGGTCGAACGGTTCGGGCGCGGGCAAGCGGGTGCTCCTCGAGCACACAAGTATCAACCCGAACGCCAGCCCGCACGTGGGCCGGGCCCGCAACGCCATGATCGGCGACGGCATCGTCCGCATGCTGCGCTTCGAGGGATACGACGTTGAAGTGCACTATTACGTGAACGATATGGGGCGGCAGATCGCGCTCCTGGTGCTCGAGTGTCCCGACCCCAAGGAGCTGTCCTTCGGCGAAATCCTCGACATCTACGTGCGCGCGAACGAGCGGGCGGAAAAAGAGCCCGAGTTTGCCGCGAACGGCTATGAACTCCTCGCCAAAATGGAAGAGAAGGACCCGGAAACCGTCAAGAAGTTCCACGAGATTACCGATTTGTGTCTCGAGGGCCAGTTGGCGGTGCTCGAGCGCGCCGGCGCATCGTATGACGTGTTCGACCGCGAATCGGATTACATCCGCAGCGAACAGTTCGAGCAGATTTTGACGGCGTTGCGCGAGAAAGACGCCGTATTCACCGACGAAGACGAGCGGCTGGTGGTTGATCTGGCCAAGCTGGGCCACGCGCGCGATGAAGGGCGGTTTTTCGTGCTCATGCGCGCCAACGGCAGCTCGATGTACGGATGCCGCGATCTGTCGTATACGATCCATAAAATGACCCAGGGCGCGGACCTCAACCTCATCGTACTGGGCGAAGATCACAAGCTCTATGCGGAACAGGTGGCCCTGATTCTCGGCGCGGCAGGCTTCGAGGCGCCCGAGCCCATCTACTACGCCTACATCACGCTCAAGGAAGGCAAGATGTCCACCCGCAAAGGCACGGTGGTGCTGCTGTCCGATTTCCTCGACGAGGCGGAAGCCCGCGCCGCCGAGAAGGTCGAGGAACAATGCCAGGACCTCACCGCCGAGGAACGCCGCGAGATCGTCAAGCAGGTGGCCATTGCCGCCGTGCGTTTCGCCATTCTGCGCGTAAACCCCAACAAGAACGTGGTCTTCGAGTGGGAATCGGCGCTGTCGTTCACGGGCGACACCGGCCCCTACGTCCAATACTCGTGCGCACGCATCGCGTCGATTCTGCGGAAATTCGGCGAGGTCCCGGATGCCATCGAAGCGCCCTTCCCGGTCGAGACGGACGCCGAATGGGCGCTGCTGATGCAGGTGGCGTCGTTCACCGGCGTGGTTGCCAGCGCGGTAGCGCAGCGCAATTGCGCCCCCATCGCTCAGTATGCCCTGGACACGGCCAGGTGCTTCACAACGTTCTATCACGATTGCCCGGTGATCGGCGCGCCCACGCGCGAGCAACAAGTCGCCCGTGCACAGATATGCCAAGCCACGCGCCAGACCCTCGAGAACGCCCTCGGCCTGCTCGGCATCACCGCCCCGCACCGCATGTAGCGCACCTGCCCTCTTGGATGCGGCTATCGCGCTGACAGCCGGTAGGCGAATACGCCGGGCTGGGCGGTGAAGGTGGCGATGCCGTCGAAGAGGTCGACTTCGTGGGAAGCAAGCTGTTTGCCGTCGGCATCGTGCGTGGTGATGCGCGCGGGGA
>SLSB01000628.1 GCA_007130675.1 Candidatus Hydrogenedentota bacterium
ACCATGACACAGGCGTATGCAGCAGAACTCGATACCGCGGTTACCGCCGCGCAGGCCGCGGGGGCCATCCTTCGCGAAGCCTTCAACCGCCCGGACGGACCCATCGGGCGGGGCGGTCATGCCGAGGCCGACCGTCCCGCAGAGAAGATGATTTGGGAACGTCTTCACACGGCATTTCCCGAAGACGGCTACCTGGGCGAGGAAATGCCTGAAGTGGCGCGGTCCCCTGGCGCCAACGGGCGGTTGTGGGTGGTGGATCCCAACGATGGCACCAGCGCCTTTATGCGAGGGTTTCGGGGCGCGACGGTCTCGATCGCTTTGCTTCTCGAGGGCGAGCCTGTGCTTGGCGTGGTGTATGCCTACAACTGGCCCGATGACAATGGCGACCTGCTGGCCTGGGCGCGGGGCGGTCCTCTATTGCGCAACGGCACCCCAATCGCGCCGGACTGGCCCAATGAACCAGGCCCCGAATGTGTGGTCTTCGTGTCGCAAGATGCCGACAAGAACCCCGAAGCCAACGCGGCCTGCGTTGCCCCGATGCGGTTCCGCGCCGTTCCCGGCATCGCCTACCGGCTGGCCTTGACCGCGGCGGGCGAGGGCGTTGCCGGGGTTTCTCTGAACGGACCCAATATTTGGGATTGCGCGGGTGGCCATGCCCTTCTTCTCGGAGTGGGGGGCGACTTGTTCCGCTCGGACGGCCGTCCGGTGCGGTACACCCGTGACGGCGCGTGCGATGCGGCCCGCTATGTGTTTGGCGGTTCCAAATCCTTCGTCGACCACATCCGCAACAGCGAGTGGGATTCTGTGTTTGCCGAAAGCGTGACGCAAGAGCCGTATGCGCTGTGCTGGCCCACATCTGGCGGCGGCCGCATCGAGCCGGGCATGCATTCCCGCGCACAGGGGTGTTTCTTGGGTCAGCTGGCGGGCGACGCGCTCGGGAGTATGGTCGAGTTCGAGCGGCCGGAAACCATCCGTAAGCGCTATTCCGAGGGCGTGCGCGACATGGCCGACGGCGGGACGCACAATACGATCGCGGGGCAACCCACCGACGATTCGGAGATGGCGCTGCTGCTTGCGCGCACCTTGGTTGAACACGGCGCGTACGATGCCAACGCCGCCCGCAAAGCCTACGTATTCTGGCTCGATAGCGAGCCGTTTGATTGTGGCGGCACCATCGGCGGCGCGCTTCGCGGGCGTTTCGACTCCGATAGCCAAGCCAATGGGGCCATGATGCGCATCAGCCCGCTGGGCATCGTCGGCGCGCGCTGCCCGCTCGAGGATGTTGCGGAATGGGCACGGCAAGACGCCGTTATCACCCACATCAACCCGATGTGCCCACAGGCCAACGCCCTCTACGCCATGGCTATCGCACACACCATACGGACAGGCCCGACGCCCGTCGAACTGTACGCACACATTGTGTCGTGGACGCGCGAGCTGCAATGCGATGATGCGCTCGTCGAGACCATCGTCGCGGCAGACATCGCTCCGCCTGAGGATTATTGCGGCTCGGCCGGGTGGGTGCTGGTGGCGTTCCAAAATGCGCTTTGGCAGCTTCTTCACGCCCCTGATCTCGAGACCGCAGTCATCGATACGGTTATGCGCGGGGGCGATACCGACACCAACGCGGCGATCTGCGGCGCACTCCTCGGAGCTATGTACGGCCGCCCAGCCATCCCGTGGCGATGGTGCGACCGGGTCCTGAGCTGCCGCCCCATCGAGGGCCATCCGGGGGTCGCCCGTCCCCGTCCGCGCTGCCTCTGGCCGGTTGATGCAATGACTCTGGTCGACCGGTTGCTGTCAGAGCGGTGAATCGGGCTGGCGCATGTTCTCGCCGGCGGCTTTGGATCCCATACGACCGGGCAGAAAAAGGCCCAGACTTGGTTTGCGAAGAGAGCACGATTTCCTCTGCAAACAGATTGTCTTAAGCTATTCCACCATGCCGATTTCGGTGCTCAGAGCAAATTCGAACCCGAGAGGTGAGCGATAGATTAGTTCAATGTAGTACGCGAGAAAACCTGTTTCAGGTCGTTCCACGGTCCCTGCGTACACGCCGCCTTCGCCAGGTGTGAGTGCCTGTGCTTGCCATGCCCGCCCAATGGTCCTCAACCGAAAGTCTTTGGTTGGGGCGAGGGCCGTCCACAGATTCGCGCGCAGGGGCGCGTCCTTGGCCACGACCTCGAACTCACCGTTGGGCGAGAATTCCCATGTGAACCGGGGCATGGACTGGCCCTTGATCGTGGCGTCGTGAAAGGCGGTCAACGCCTGTATGACGTCTTGGCGGGATGACAGGCCATGGTCGGCATTGGGAGCGTAATAGAGATATTTCGGGCCTCGCAACGCGTCGAAATACAGCGATGCGGCGTCGACGGTCCAGTACTGGTCGCCCACGCCCAACACCACAAGTTTGGGCATGGTCAAGCGGCGCAGGTAGCGGTAGGGATCAACAATGTCGACCAATCGCTCGCCATTGGGCGCATTCAGGCGCTCTTGCAGGCCAAAGGCCGTGTAATCTCCGATGGATTCGGTGTAGCGGCCGTAATATTCGATTTGCTGTTCCATTTGCGCGGGCAGATTGAGCATGTCGATGACCATGGGGGCGAGCGCCACGACCCGCCTGTCCGTTGCGGCGGTGAGCCAGGCGGTCCAGCCGCGTTTCGAGGCGCCGGTGAGCACAAAACGGTTCACGTGAAACGGCGCTTCGGCATGGTTGCGGCCGAAATCCTGCACGGTATCCATCGCGCGCACGACGCTTTTCACCATGGGCAGCAGCAGCGGCCAGGTGGCGTCGCCGGTTTGCAGAAATTTGTCGAAGGTGTAGGCAATGCTCGCGTCTTCGGAACGCGTTCGGTTTTCGTCAGCGAAACGCAGGGGCTGGCTGGGCACACCCTGAAGCATGGCGACTACCGACTGCGTCGCCGTGGCGATGGCAACCATATCGGAGGGCATGCTCCGGGGCGGGGCGGTCTGTTGGTTGCTGCCACCGCCGATTAAGAGCATACCCGTATCGGTCACCGCGTTCTGAGGCACGCAAATGCTCAGCCAATGCCTCCATTGTGCGGGCACAACCCTGCCCTCTTTCCACGATTGCGAGGTCATATCGAGCACATAAACGGTGTATCCGCGTCCTGTTTCCACATGCGCCAGCGTGTACCGGTAATTCGGGTCGGGCATCCTTACATAATCCTCGAGAGGCCCGGCGCTTGCCGTAACAGCCAGCAGCGCCGCGCCAATAATGGTTCTCAGGCATTTCATCATGTGGTTCCTGTTTCTGACAAGAAATGTCGTTTTCTGCTCGATATGCACCAGGCCGTCAGCACTTCGAGAGTTTGCGCTGCCCCGGAGACCGCAACAGCCACACACCACAAGGCGCTATACTACGCACCCGGGCCAGGACCGTCAATTCCGGTGCTGTTTCACAAGGTCCGCGATGATGACCTCGAGCGCGCGGGGACCGGCCCCGGGAACGCGGCGTTTGTTGATAAAGACCGCAGGCGTCTCCTGGATGCCCAGTTGGGCGCCCAGTTCGGTATCCGTGTGGACCGCGGCCCGCACATCTTTGGATTCGCGGTCGACGTTGAACTGTTCGACATCGAGCCCGATCGCCTCGGCCACGGCCAGAGGCGCATCCGGTTCAGGCGGGAAGTGCTCGGCAAACAGCGTGTCGTGAAATTCCCAGAACTTGCCCTGCCGCATGGCGGCCACGGCCGCGTACGAGGTGGCGCATGCGCCGGCCTCTTGTTCTACAACACCTGCACGCATTATGGGATTACACGGCGCGGCCAGCGGAAAGTGCCGAAACTCGAGGGCGACATCTCCGGGATACCTGCGCATGATTACGCCGAATTCGCGGTTGAACTGGCGGCATGCGGGGCAGTGAAAACTAGTGAACACCACGACGTCGGCCACGGCGTCTGCCGGACCTTTGCGCGCGCCCGGAGGAGCCGGAGGGAGATCCGCCTCGGGCATGGCCGCAAACGCTGCCAGCAGCCGGTGCGGGTTAAAAATGCCGCGCGATTCATACACCCAGCGCTCGCTCACAATGAACACGCCTTGATACAAGACAAGGCTTGCCAGGGCGAGCGTCACGAAACCTGTGATCTTCCAGCGCCACTCGGGCGGGCGCTCTGCTGGTTTCTGCAACAAAGACCGCGCTCCGGCAACGAACGCACCAAAATGCTCTCGCCATGCGCGGCCGGTAGAGGCCTTGACGGCGGGCGCCAACAGCACGTTGATGCCGTGGATCACCATGCACAGCGGACAAAACGGCACCCAGCCCGCAAGCAGGACTACCGCGAGCACGACACTGCCCGCAAGGCCTGCCACCGAGACCAGCAGCGCAGTGGTCATGGCCTGCGGTGCGAAGGCGTCGCCCAATCCGCGCGCCATCACAAACAGCAGCAACAGCACGCCGTAGTAGACCACGCCCCAGCCCGCCAGCGGAATCCCCAGCACCCACGAAGACGGACTGATCAAGGTCTGATCGCAGCCGGTCCCAAACACGGCCGAGCATACATCGAAGGCATCGGGGTCCTGACTCATCAACAGCACGAGCGTGCGCACCATAAGATAGCCGGATACCCCGAGGCCCAGAAGCGTAAGCCCGAGTGATAGGAC
>SLSB01000679.1 GCA_007130675.1 Candidatus Hydrogenedentota bacterium
ATCAACGTGGTTACCCGAAGCAGCGAGAACGGCTGCGAGGTAACCGTCAGCGATTCGGGACCGGGCATTCCCCAACAAGACGCGCCCCTCATCTTTATGCCCTTTTTCAGCACAAAAGAACAGGGCATGGGGTTGGGCCTGACCACCGCCAATCGAATCGTGCGGCAACACCACGGGGAACTCAAGCTACTATCCAGCGAGGAGGGCGGCAGCACATTTGGACTGTGCATCCCTCCCGCCCCGGAAGAAAATGCAAACCATTCTGGTCATTGACGACGAACCGAGCGTCCGTGCTTCTTACGGAATGATCCTGTCGGGCGCATACCGTGTTCTCGAAGCAGAAGACGGCGAGATTGCTTTGCGGCTTCTTGCCGCCCACCACGTCGATCTGGCCATACTCGACCTCATCATGCCCGGTTTATCCGGCATTGAAGTGCTCGAACAGGTGGCATCGAGCGGCATGGACCTCCCCGTGATCGTGGTTACCGCCCACAAGGGCGTCGATATGGCCGTGCAGGCGATGAAACGCGGCGCGCGCGACTACATTCTCAAACCGTTTGACGTGGATGAGATCATGCTGACCATCGAACGCGCGCTCACCGAACACCGGCATGCGCAGGCCCTCAACACACTGCGCGAGGCCGACGTGAGAACCTTTGATGCCATCGTGGGAAAGAGCCCCGCGCTCACCCACGCCTTGGATCTGGCCCGAAAAGCCATGCGAGTGGATTCGACGGTGCTCATCTCCGGCGAAAGCGGCACCGGCAAAGACTTGCTGGCACGGTGCATCCATTTTGGCGGCCCACGGGCGCCCGAGCCCTTTGTGCCCGTGTCGTGTTGTGCCATCCCCGAGCATTTGGTCGAAAGCGAGCTGTTCGGACACGAAAAGGGGGCCTTCACTGGCGCCGTCGAGAATCGTGTCGGCAAAATTCAGGTGGCCAACGGAGGCACCCTGTTCCTGGATGAAATCGGAGAGATGCCCCTCGATGCACAGGCAAAACTGCTCCGGGTCCTGCAAGATGGCCAGTTCTATCCCGTGGGAACAGACAAAGCCATCGAAGCGGATGTGCGCTTCGTTTGCGCCACCAACCGGGACTTGAAAGAACGCATTGGGGAGGGGGGGCTTCGCGAGGATTTGTACTATCGCATCAATGTTATTCCCATCGAGATGCCCCCACTGCGGCGGCGCCGGGAAGATATTCCCTTGTTGGTGGCCCATTTTCTGGCCAAACATGCCCCGCGCGTGAATGCCCGGGCCTCCAGCCTCACCCCCGACGCCCTGGCACATCTGGCTTCGCACGAGTGGCCGGGTAATGTGCGCGAGCTCGAAAACCTCGTCGAACGCGTCTTGGTGCATCATCCGCATATCGAGGCGATCGACACCGAGCACATGGAGGGCCTCGACTCCCTGCGCAGTACGGCAGCCGCGGCCGGCTTGGCGGAGTTCGAGGGGCTTCCCATCGAGGAGGCCACTGCCCGCCTCGAGCGCCACCTCATTATGCGTGCTTTACAGCGCGCCGACTATGTACAGTCGCGCGCAGCAGATATGCTGGGCACAACACGGCGGATACTGAGATACAAAATGGACCAGCTCGGGGTGGACACTTCGCCAGAATGAGCGCCCCGACCGCCATAAGTCGCAAATGAATGTGAAAAATGATAAGATTGTAAGTGTAATCGCATCGCATTCGGTTATCATGTTCCTTTCCCGGAAACCGTCTGCCCGGAGCGCCGCCAGGTCTCCGGTTCTCTGAAGGAAACACAGGGCACATGCCCCCAAAACGAATGATAGAAGTTGGCCCGGCAAATGCCGATGGATTCGAGTATTCGTGGAAGTGTCCCGACCTCCAGGCGCATCTGCTGTCCGATGTCGGCCAGAAACGCGAGCATAACGAAGACGGCTGCATGCTGTGTGTTCCCGAGGATTCGCACATGCTGCATGATTGCGGCCGTTTGTTCGCCGTGGCTGATGGCATGGGCGGCGTCAGCGGGGGCGCGCTTGCCAGTAAACTCGCCCTCCAGACCCTCGCCGATGTGTACTGCGCCGGCTCGAAAGGCCAAGGCATTCCCGCCCGGTTGCGCGATGCTCTCCGCGAGGCTAACCAGCGTGTATTCGAGGAGGCCGAGAACCGGCCCGAGTACTACGGAATGGGAACCACCGTCTCGGCTCTCGCACTTCATGGCAGCAATGCCTACGTTGCCCATGTGGGCGACAGCCGCGTGTATCTCGGTCGAAAAGGCGAGCCGCTGCATCAGGTCACCCATGACCATTCGCTCGTCGCCGAACAACTCCGCAGCGGCATCATCACTGAAGAAGAGGCGCGCTCCCACTCTCTGAAGAACCTCATCACGCGGGCTGTTGGAACAAAAGAAGACGTGAAGATCGATCTGTTTACGTTCCCCGTTAAGGAAGGCGACACCATTTTGCTGTGCTCGGACGGCCTGTGCGGTGTGGTCGAGGACAGTGTGATTCGTGAAGCGATGAGCGTCGAGAACCTGCAAGGCGCCTCGCGTATGCTCGTGGGCAAGGCCTTGCAAGGCGGCGGGCCCGACAACATCACCGTTGCGCTCGTGCGCCTCATGCAACCGCCGGAAAAGACTTCCGTTCATCACGGCGCCCGCAAAGCTATCCCCGGCCGCATCGGTCTGTTCTGGCGCTTGCGGAGACTCTTCGCCTCGTAGAAAGCCGCGCCCTGCTTGAGGCGACGAACCAGTTCAGAATACAGCAAGGAACCTGACGAGCAATGACATCTTCAATGAAGCCACTTCCGCACCATCGTCGAGTACCGTCCGCCGCACAACACGAAACGCCTTTCGCCGCCATCGTGACAGGACTGGCGGTTATGCTGGCCGCGGTGGCTGGTGTGTGTGAGCAGCAAGCAGGCGAGTTTGTGGTATTCGCTGACCCGCTCGAGCCGGAGACCATCGCCCTATGGGAGGCGAATTCCTGCATTGTAGAAGCCGCCACGGACATCGTCTATCAGGGCGCCGTATCGCTCAAACTAACCGACCAAGGCGCCAACGCCCAGGCATTCCTGAAACTCACCACCACGCCGGGCCTGCGCTATCGCGTCCGGGTGTATGGCTATCGGCATTCCTCGAACACTGGTGACTGGCTGGGCTGTGCGGCCGTTTCGGTGCAGGGCGGCCGCGGACCCTCGTCCACCTATGTGGCCCGCTCGGACTTCATCGAGGCCGCGGATGAATGGCGCGAACTCTCGCTCGAGTTCGAAGCGCAAACCCGCAGCGCGTATCTGATTCTGACGGGGCAGAATGGCCTGGGGGATGTCACCCGTTTTGACAATCTGCAGGTTACGTGTGTGGGCGCGCCCGGGCTGACCCCGCTACTCGAGGAGGACCCCAAAATGCCGCCTGAAGTGGAAGGCATGGAATTGACGGGCAGCCCGAGACAGATCGGAGAATTGTGGGGCACGCTCAATGCATCGGCAATCCACAACGACCTCGACGAGTATTACCTGACGCCCGCGGCGAAGGCCGGGCTCAGTGTCGAGGAACTCATCCGGCGGTCGAAGAAATTCGTCTCGCTGGCGCGTGACCTGGCCCCTCACTGGATCCAGGAAGCCGAGGCGGTTGCCGAGGCCGCGGATGTTGCACCCGACCTGTACCTTTCGTTTGTGGCCAGTGTCTACCGCTCGCTCTGGCAAGGCGAAGAATGCACCTCGTTCGCCGTATCGCCTGAATATACAGAGGAGAACCGCATCTTCTTTCACAAAAACCGCGACAACGTTCCCAAGCACCAGTGTGCCTTTGTCATGGCTACGGATTTGCCGGGAATCAACAAGTTCATTTCGGTGAGCGATGCCAGTGTGATCGCGTGCATGATGATGGTCAACGAAAAGGGTTTGGCGGGCTCGGCGGATGTCGGCGGACTCAGGGAAGACAATCCGCGCTATCGCGGCTGGATGAACACCGCGCTGCTGCGGTACATTGCCGAGAAAGCCTCGGACTGTCAGGAGGCCCTGGCTATCATCGAGGAGTTTGTGCGCGACGGCAACTACGCGGGCGGCACCCACGGCACGCACTGGCTGTTCGTCGACCGCCACGGAACCATCCTCGAGGTCAGCAACAACGCCACGCGCGTCGAACACCAGTACCACGACCAGAAAGTCTACTTCAGCGTCGACCGTGGCGCGGCCGTAAGGCGCATGCAGCAGTTGCCCGAACCGATCGATTTTGCGTCGTTTCGCAACGTGTCGCGCGACGAATCCACCTGTTTTCCGCAGTCGATCTCGGGCATGTCAGTCGAAATCCACCGGGATTATCCGGATTTCTTGACAGTAGCATGGATTTCGATGCCCGCACGTTCTCTCGGGTTCCCCTTGTTCATGGGCGGGGTGAAAACGCCGCAGGTGCTGCTCAATGGGGATGTGGATATCGCGGGCCGGGGCTCGAGTGGCGATTACCGGCAATGGGAGCCCATCGAGGCGTTTGCGTTCGACAGCCAGCGCCGTCTCGAGGCCCACGTCGAGACGTTGCTCGAACAGGGCAAAACCGCCGAGGCGCGCACAGCACTGGATGACTGGGCCGCCGCGGCTTGCCACGCCCACTTGGCCGTGCTGTCCGTCGAAGACGTCATGCCCGACTGAGTTTC
>SLSB01000082.1 GCA_007130675.1 Candidatus Hydrogenedentota bacterium
CATTTAAATGGCGCGCCTGGTGCGATTCGAACGCACGACCCTCGGCTTAGAAGGCCGATGCTCTATCCAACTGAGCTACAGGCGCGCTGATGGGTTCGGTCCCGGATGGCAATGGCGCGGTTGGCCAGCCGTTGTGCGGTATCTATTCGCACGGGACAGTATGGGGATTATCCCATGTGAGCGCGGGGCGTGTCCAGTCCGGTGTTGGCGTATGCCGTGGCGTTGCCGCCATTCGACGGTTGTGGATGCCTTGCAAAGCGGGCTGACAAGCGATATACTAACACTATAGGCGTGCAATGGAATCCCAACCCATTTGAAGGTAAACGATTATGTGGCAGCCAGGAATGTGGGAGCTTCTGATCATCCTGTTTATCGTGTTGATCGTGTTTGGCACGGGCAAGCTGACGAATATCGGCAGTTCGCTCGGGACCGCGATCCGCGAGTTCAAGCAGAGCGTGAAAGAGACTCCGGACGAAAACAAAGACTCAGACCCTTCCGAAAAGAACGAGCACGAGACGTCCTGATTCCTCTTGGAACCGGACTGTTTCGCTTGCAGATTGGCGGCGGCTTCTCTCTTATGGGGCTGCCGCTCTTATCTTTTGCTTTCCGCCAAAGGCCTCCCGGTAATCGTGCTTATTGCTTGCTGTGCCAACTCGCGAATCTCAGGGTTGCTGTCGGTCTTCTTGTTTTCAAGAGCGGCCAGTGCCTGCACCGCCCCCCGCCCGATAGCCTTGAGCGCTTGAATAGCCGCAATCTGCACCCGCGCCCCCGGTTCACTGAGTGCCTGGGCAAGCGTCGGTACGATGTCGCTGCTGGTGTCCCTCCGTTGGGCCAATGCCAGGGCGGACGCCACGCGCACTGTACCGTCCGGGTCATGAAGAGCCTGGCGCAGAATCTCGCGCACTTGCAGCCCTTCGTGGCGGATTAACGCCAGAGCCTCGATCGCGGCCAGGCGCACCTCGGGATCGGGGTTCTGGGCCGCCGCGCACAGGTTGGCGTTTAATGGATAAGCGTAGGGGGCAAGTCTGCCGAATGCCGAAAGGGCGCGCGTCTGCACCGCCACATCGCTGTCAATGAGCCGGTTGCCCAGAGCAAGCACCACGGCGGGAAGCAGTTCCGGCTGGGCGGGGGCCAGTTTCTCGAGCGCTTCCACCGCATGAAACCGCACGGTGCTGTCGGTATCTCTCAAAACCGCCACCAGATACGGCGCCGCCGGAGCGGCGGTCGCGCCGAAAAGGTCCAAGGCCCGCGCGGCCTCGCGACGCACGTCTGGGAAGGGATCGCGCAACGCCTTGCCGAGGGCAATCACCACAGCCTTGGGCGGGTGCCCCACTTCAGAGAGGCCACGGGCAGCGGCACTGCGAACCGAAGCATCGGCATCAGCCAGGCGCTCGGTCAGCAAAGGTACAAGCTCCGGGCATGCGTCAAGTAGCACGCCTCCAGCAGCCACCGCCCCCGCCCGCAGCTTGGGATTGGCGGCACGCATCAAACCCATCAGCTTTTCCGTGACCGCCTGCGTAAGCGTCGTCGGCAGCAAACCAATTACCCGGATAACGGCGTTTCGCACGGCATGGTCGTCGTGAAGCAAATCAAGAAGACGGAGGACCGTCGCTTCGTCGCCGGCCGCAACCTGCCCGAGGGCGTCAACAGCAGCCTGCCGGACGCCTGGATCGGGATCCTCGAGGAGTTTGGCAAGGGGTTCGGCGGCCATGCATGCCGGGGGGCGCACGCCGCGCAGCGCAGCCGCGCACCATTGGCGGACTTCCGGCGAGGTATGCGTCAGATAGTGGGCGACGGCTGGCCCATATTGTGCGGAGACAAGCCCGCGGGCGGCCCATTCGCTGCACACAAAAGCAGCCGCCGGCGCCGCTTCCGATTCACTGCCAACTAGCCGCAACAGGTCGGGCATCAAAGACTCGGCGCCGCAATCGGCCAGCTCCCGAGCGATGGCCATGCGGCGCGCCTCCTCGATCTCGGTGGCGAGGCGTTCGAGCAATTCTTCAGACCGCCCTGTCAACAGCATTACTCCCCGGCCCCTGCGCGCGGCACATGATGTCCGTGCGCGGCCCACTTAGCGGATATCGTATTGTTTCAGTTTACGGTACAGAGTTCTGAGCCCGATTCCAAGCGTTTTCGCACAGGCTTCCTTCTTGAACCCGCACACTTTCATGGTTTCCTGAATGACAATGCGCTCGACTTGCTCCATGGTTACGCCCGTGGGAATACGGATTTCGCTGATCTCGGGCGCCGTGCTGCGGCGAATATGTTCGGGCACATCGTCCACGTCCAAGCTATCTCTATTACGCGCCATGATGACCATTCCTTCGATAATGTTGCGCAGTTCACGCACGTTCCCGGGCCAGTCATAGCGGCAGAGCACGTCCATCGCTCCGCGTGTGATACCGTCGATACGCTTACCATTGGTCTCGCAGATTTCGCGCAGAAAATGCTGGACCAGCAACGGCACATCTTCGCGGCGTTCGCGTAATGCGGGCATCTCGATAACAACCACCCGCAGCCGGTAGTACAGGTCATCGCGAAAACGTCCCGCGGCCACCATCTCGCGCAACGGTTTGTTGGTCGCCGCGATCAAACGCACGTCGACGGCGATGGTGCGCGAATTGCCCAGCCGCTCGAATTGCTGGTGTTCGAGCACGCGCAGCAGTTTCGATTGCAGCGCAGGCGTGAGTTCGCCGATTTCGTCGAGAAACAGCGTGCCGGTATCGGCCAGCTCGAAGCGGCCTTTGCGCAACTGGGTAGCACCCGTGAACGCGCCGGGCACGTGTCCGAATAACTCGCTCTCGACCAGCGCCTCGGGAATGCTCGCGCAGTTCAGCTTAACGAAGGGAGCATCGCGTCGCGGACTATTATTGTGAATCGCCTGGGCGACCAAATCTTTTCCCGTGCCGGTCTCGCCTTGAATGAGAACGGTCGATTTCGAGGGGGCAATCTGCCGCACCGCGCTGTAAACCTTCATCATCTGACGGGATTTGCCCACGAGACTTCCCAGACCATATTGCTCATCGAGACGTCGCTTGAGCTCATGTTGCTCGAGCATCAGGCGCATGCGCCCCAGCCCGCGCTGGATGACCGCGTCAAGTTTGCCGAGGTTGAGCGGCTTGGTCTGGAAGTCGTATGCGCCTTGCCGCATGGCTTCGGTAGCCAGCTCGACGTCCGGTTCTTGGGTGATCAAAATCACGCACATCTCGGGGCTGCGCTCGAGGGCAAGTTCGAGGAGCCGCATGCCGTTAATTCGGTGGGCATTAAGTTCGGTGATGAGCACATGATAATTCCTGGCATCGAGCCGGTTGAAAGCCTTTTCGCCATCATCGACCCACTCGATATCATAGTTCTGTTCATCCAGATAGGCGATAATGCGCCGTGCGGTATCGGGGTCCCGCTCGACAAGCAGTATCTCCCCTGGCGCCATGTGCTCGGGCATGTGTAAACCCTCAAACTCGTACGGACCTGGCGGCGCACTGCGGGCATACCCGCCCTGTGTAAACCGCACCACCAGCATCTCGGAATAACTGTCTTGGCCCGCCCTCGAGAGGCGAGCCCTGAAGACTTGCGCGAAACCCCTCAAACCCATACGATATCAGAGCCGAAAAAAAGCATGCAAATGTCTTGCGGGACACTCCTGGGTATGCTACAATCGCAAACACAAAGGTGGGATGAACTGTGAGAATATGTCGTAACCTCGTTTATGTCAGCATTTTGGCCGCAATGGTGAGTGGTCTGGGTTGTGCACGCGCCGCCCGCGATACGACCGGGTTCGCCATGCAAGACTCGGCGATTGTGGATGCGCCCTTCGAGGAGGCGTGGCAAGCGACAAAAGCCGTGCTCCGGGAGATGGAGCTCGACCTCCATACGCGGGACAAGCGCGGACGTTTCGTGGCATACACCGATATGACGCGGCGAGGGTTTCTCGTGCCCAACCGGGTCCAGTACACCATAGTGCTCGAACCTGCTTCGCCGGAAACGACCAAAGTCATGATCGAGACCATGAAGCAAGTCTACGGAGTGACACTGCTCACCTACCCCGACTGGCACGACCGGAAGACCGAAGACAACAGCACCGCGCTCGAGATATTCGAGCGGCTCGAAGCCCGGGTATCATAGCCCCAACGCTGCCGCGCGCTGCGCCTGCAAACGGCAACAGCGGCGGTCGAGCCCGCATCATCGGGCGTTCAGAGTGAAGGTTGATCAACTGCGGGGGATATGCCATGACATGTCTGTTGCTGGTGCTTGCCTCCGCTTTCAATGTTGTTGCGACCGAACGCGCGGAACCGGTCGGCGGCGATTTTGGCGCGCCCTCGATCGTGGTTCCGGCCCCCGAAGACCCGCGGTTCGCACACCTAGCCTGGCCGAAGATCGTCAAGGCCCGCGACGGAACCCTGGTTCTTGCCTATAGTGCCGGGCGTTTCCATGGCAATGGCGGCGAAGGCTGCCCCGCGGTATCGGTGTCAACCGACAACGGCTACACGTTTTCTCCCCCACATATCCTGCGTGAATTCGATCAGACAACAACGTACGACAACTCCGCAAACACAGCCCTGGGCCTTGCCGAAGACGGCGCCGTCGTCTTGCTGGCCATGGCGTATACGGGC
>SLSB01000305.1 GCA_007130675.1 Candidatus Hydrogenedentota bacterium
AGCGGCCGCATGTCCCCGCGCGAAGCGCTTGACGCGCTCGCCGAGCAAATAGACCAGATGCGCGCCGAACAGAACTGAAACCTCGGAACTCCCGAGCGACCAATGCGATAGGGTCTTGGAACGGAGGGCGGGGTTTCCAGCCCGCCAATAGATCACAGGCGGATCCAATCCGCGTACCGGTTAACTCGGGAGCGCTTGGCACCGGTAGCGCGCCGTTATGGCAATCCCCCGAATGCGGCAGGATGCCGCATCTACATTTCGGGCAACAACATGTCTTCTGACAAAGTAGACGCGGCATCTTGCCGCGCACTCGTGGCGAATACGGCGGTCGCTTTGTGTTGCAAATCTCACCTTAGCCCTCAGCGGTACCCCGCCCTTTGTCTTCCCGAACCGGGAAGGGTCGGCTGCGGCCCCGCTTCACTGCTTCATTCTTCTGGCGGTGTTTCGCGGGTTTCGTCGGGTTCCGGTGTTGGGGGCTCTTTCTCGGGGCTGACGGATTCGCCGTTGGGGCGCCAGCCGTGGTGGGAGGGGAGGTAGGCGCCGCCGGATACGATGAGTTTCATGGCTTCTTCGACGGGCATGCCGAGGTCGAGGATTTCGTCGGGGGGGAGGTAGATGAGGTAGCCCGAGGTAGGGTTTGGGGTGGTAGGGACGAATACGGCGATGAGTTCCCGGCCTTTGCGCTGTTGCACCATGCCTTGTTCGGATGAGGTGACGAATGCTACGGCGGTCATGCCCGGTCGGGGGTACTCGACGAGGCAGGCGCGTTGGAAAACGGTGCCCTGGCGGGTGACGAACACGTCGCGGATTTGCACCACAGCCTCGTAGACGCGGTTGAACAAGGGGATAAACCGGACCATGCGCTCGCCGAACGCGAAAAGTTTGCGACCGACCAGGTAGCGGGCCAGGTAGCCGGAGACGAGGAAGATGGTGATGGCCAGGAGGATGCCAAGGCCGGGCTGGTATCTGAGCTGCGTCAGAAATTCGAGCGAGGGGGTCTGTGCGCCCAGTGCGCGCATATTGATCACGGCGGTCTTGATGAGCCGCTCGATGCCGAACACAAGTTTGTTGAGCACCCACCATGAGACCCACAGCGTGGC
The DNA here is from genome assembly GCA_007130675.1 of Candidatus Hydrogenedentota bacterium. Taxonomy (GTDB): domain Bacteria; phylum Hydrogenedentota; class Hydrogenedentia; order Hydrogenedentales; family SLHB01; genus UBA2224. Next base: position 1,101 of record SLSB01000305.1, read on the forward strand.
GATCAGGGGAAGCCAGAGCAAGAACCCGGCCACCAGCAGGCGCCAGAACTTACCGTAGAGATAGCGGATGGCGCCCCAGATGCCCGTGTCAGGCGGGGGGGCTGCCATCTTGCCCGGTTTGCGGATCTTCTGTTTGGGTTTCATGGGTCTTTCTTGCCTCGGGAAGGATTTCGACGCGGAATTTGGAGATGAAGTTGACGCCCCCATCGAGCACGGTCATTCGGAACCCGTCGTGCAGTACGACTTCGCCCTGCGCGGGAATGCGGCCCGCCACATGCATCAGCCAGCCGCCAATCGTCTCGACTTCGTCGTCCTGGATGACTGCGTCCATGTATGCGGCGGCTTCCTCGAGGTCCATCCGTGCGTCGACGACGTAGGCATCGGGTCCGACGCGGTGAATGGGGCGGTCTTCCTGGTCGTGTTCGTCTTGAATCTGACCGAAAATGACCTCGAGAATGTTCTCGAGGGTAATGAGTCCGTCCGTGCCGCCATACTCGTCGACCACAATGGCGATATGCTGTTGCTTGCGCTTCATTTCCTCGAAGACGTCATCCAGGGTAATCGTGTCGGGGACATGCATGACATCGCGGACAAACCGCCCGATGTCGTCGTTTCCGTTGTCGGTGTCCAGCAGTACGTCGTGCGCTGTAACGACGCCTGTGATCTGGTCTACCGTTTCGTGGTACACGGGGATGCGCGTTTTCCCGGATTGCTCGAAGACATCGAACAGTTCCGAGCGGGCGGTGGTGTCGGACACAGCACAGATGTCGATGCGGGGCACCATAATTTCTTTGGCCTGCTTGTTCTGCAGGTCGATAATGGCGTGGATCATGCGCTGTTCCTCGGGTTCGATGGTGCCGTGGTGGGCGCTCTCGTCGACCAGTACGCGGACATCCTCGAGGGTAGACATCAGGGGGCTGAGGTATGTGCGCCGGTCGTTTCCTTGAAAGAGCACCTGGGTCAGCCATGCTGTCGGCTTGGCTACGGGCGTCAGCAGCCAGTAGAACAGGTTGGCCACCGGCAGGAAGGCGATGGCGAGGCGGTTGGGATGGGTGCGGAAGATGCTTTTCGGCAGTATTTCGGCGAACACGAGCATTACCGGCGTGACGGTCAGCATGGTGAGCAGTTCGGCCCACTCGTTTCCGCTTGCGGCGAACCCCGTGCCCGGTTCGACCACGCCGAAATGGGTCAGCAACATGGTGTATCCGTGGGTGATGGCCATGGTGCCCGCGATGGTTGCGATGTTGGTGCCAATGAGCAGCATGGCCAGCATTTGCTCGGGCCGCTCGATGTAACGCAACAGAGACCGCGCCCGCAGATTCTTTTCTTCTTCGGCAAGATACTGAATGCGAATCGTGTTCGTCGAGATAAAGCCGGTTTCATACCCCGCGAAAAACGCGCGAAACAAGACCAACAGCACGAAAACCAGGAGGAGCAGAAGAATTGGGTTCAGCATCAGGCGCCTCCTTCCTCGTTGGTGTTCACGGGTGGGGCCGAGGCCGTCAGCTCGATCCGGACGGACTCGACGCGCCTGCCTTCGCAACGCTCGACCACGAAACGCACGCCGTAATGTTCGACCTCGTCGCCCGGCTCGAGGATCCGGTCGCTCATTTTCATCAAGAACCCGGCCACGGTTTCATGCTCTTCATCCTCGAGTTTAATGCGCAGCATGTCGCTCAGCTCGTCCAGCGGCAGCCCCCCCTCAACGCGGAAGGCATTATCGCCAAGATGCTCATACGGCAATGATTCCTGTTCCCCTTCGTCCATGATGTCGCCCACGACCTGTTCGATGGCGTCCTCGAGGGTGACGATGCCGGCCGTGCCGCCGTATTCATCGACCACGATCCCGAGGTGGGTGCGATGCTGTTGGGCATGGCGCACGAACTGTGGTACGGTCATCGTCTCGGGCACGAACAGCGGTTTTCTCAAAAATGCGCTGACCGGCTGGCTGGACTCTCCCTTCACCAGGGCGGGCAGCAGGTCTTTCATCACGATGACGCCGCAAATGTGGTCGATGTCCTCCTCGAAGACGGGCATGCGCGAGTATTCGTGTTCGCGGTAGGTTTCGAGGGCCTCGTTCACTGTTGCGCTCGAGGGCAGGGCGACCACGTCTGGCCGGGGCGTAAGCACTTCACGCAATCGGGTATCGGTGAATTCGATGATACCCTGGATCATCTGGCGTTCGTCTCGCTCGATGGCGCCTTGCGTCTCGCCGGCCGAAAGTGCCACTTTGAATTCTTCGTCCGTGATAAAGGGGGCGGCGCGCAGCTCATGAAACCGCGTCATGTGAAACAGCAGGCCGGTCAGGCGCAACAGACTCTTGCACAGCGGAGCAAGCAGCCGATCGGTCGTGCGAAGCGGGACCGCGGTGATGCGCGCGAAGGTCTCGGATGTCCGCACGGCCAGAATCTTGGGAAATACTTCGCCGAACAGGACCAGTATGGTCGTGACAAGTGCTACCGCAACGGAATATGCCAGGAGTGCACTCCAGCCAAACGCTCCCTCGAAGTAGTGCTGCACCCGGGTGCCCAGCAGCACCGCAATGAGCACGTTGACCAGCATGTTGCCCACGAGGATGGTCGTCAACAATCGGTTGGGCGATTGCATCATGGCCGTGACGAGACGTCCGGAAATCGACTGCTCTTGGGCCATGGCGCGCAATCGCAGCCGGTGAATCGAAAAAAACGCCGTCTCGGAACCCGAGAAGAAGCCCGAGAAAGCGAGAAGGGCCACGAGCGCCACGAGAAGAGGAAGGGGCAGATAGTTGGAAAACCTGACCGCTTCTGTCCCCTCGTTCACGGCGGCCTCGGCGGCAGGTCCATCGGAAAAGGTTCCCAGTAGCGCCAGGAGAATCATGGCGGCGGCAATGGGCGCCAGCGCCTTGATCCGGGTACTTCGATACGGCCCCGCGTCTTCGTCCACCTCGTGTTGCGCTCCTTTTCGGCTCATGACTGATCCGGCACATCCGCGGCCGGCGCATCCGGCCATGCCTCGCCGAGCGGAATATCCAGATACTCTGCCTGTTTGCCTGCCATCGCGTCTCGCGTGGACGCATTTCCATGCGTATAGTCAAGCAGATGGAGCAGTCCATGGCAGAAGAGCAGCCGCACTTCTTCGCGCATGGCCTTGCGGTCTCCCCGGCACTGCCGCTCGACGGTCTCGAGGGAGATTACGATATCGCCCAATACCCTCGGCCCGTCTTCCACGATGCTGCTCTGACAAAACGACAGGACGTCGGTGGGGCGGTCGAGTTTGCGGTATTCCCGATTCAGTTGGGTGATGTATTGGTCGTCGCAGAACAATACGCTCACCTCGAGATCGCCCGGAATCCTTTCCCCGGCACATATCCGCTCGGCGAGCCTCCGCAAATCGTCTCGTCGATACAGCTGTTTGCGGGCGGATTCGTTCGAGATGGCCAATTCGACCGACGGCTTAGTCTGTTTCGCTCTCAGAGTTCCTGCCCTCCGCGAAGCGGCACGACATTGGGTGCGTGGCGCA
>SLSB01000281.1 GCA_007130675.1 Candidatus Hydrogenedentota bacterium
CTGGTGAACGACGCCTGAAGGAACTGCTTGTCCGCGACCCGCAGCATGGCCTGTTCGGTAAGGACATGCTCGGGGTGTTCTTTTGCGAACTGCTCGAAGATACGGGCTGCCTCCTCATCGCGGCCGAGCGCTTCCAGCATCTCGCCCTGCTTGAACAGCGCCTCCGTACCGAACTCGCTGTCCCTGTATCGCTCGGCAATCAAGCGGTAGAGGTCAAAAGCGTTTCCATAATCCTGCTGCCGGATAAGCACGTTCGCGAGCAGGAATGAGGCTTCGCCTGCAAATTGTGATTCGGGGTAAGTGTCCAGGAAACGCTCGATCTCCGTGCGGGCCGCTTGTTCCTCTCCTTTGAGGAACAACGACCACGCGATTTTGTAATGCGAGCGTATGGCAAACTCGGAATCCGGATAGGTCTCGCGCACGGCGCGGTACGCAGCGATCGCGTCGTCGTGTCTCTCGAGAAATTGCAGGCAATTTGCGTGAAGATATTGCATTCCGGCAAGTTCGGGCGAGTCTGGGTTTCTCTCGATATATGCCTTGGCCGCTTCGATGGCCTCATCGCATCTCCCGGCATGGTAAAGGGACCACGCACTGCCATACAGGGCCTTCTCTGCGTAGGGGGTTCCGGCAAATTCGGTCTCGAGCTTCTTGTAAGCGGCTATTGCGGGTTCATACCAGCCCAGTTTGTCGTAGGTTTCAGCCGCCCGGAATTGACTCTCCGCGCGCAGGGCGGGATCGACATCCGACGCGGCCACTTCGGCAAACTCGGAGACCGCTCGTTCAAGCGCGCCCTGCGCCACATAAACGAACGCCAGTTGGTAGCGCGCAAACGGAACGAGCGGGCTGTCCGGGAAAGTGTCGGCCAGGGTGGCAAATGCCGCGGCCGATTGGCGCAGGTCTCTCTTCTGAAAATGCAGTTTTCCGAGATAATACAAGGCCCCTGCGCGGACTTGCGGGGCAATCTGACTATCCTGGAGGGTCTTCAGCGTGGCCTCGGCCTCATCAAGCTGGTCCAGGTGGTAATGCAGTTCGCCCTTGCGCAAGCGCGCGCGCTGGGCCTCTTCTCCCTCGGGGCTTTTCGACAAATACTGGTCGAAGACCTTCAGGGCATCTTCATAATTCCTCAGGCCATACTCACATTCGCCAAGACGGTACAACGCGGTGGCGACATGCGGTCCATCCGGATAGCCCTCGATGTAGGCACGGTATTCATCGGCGGCTTCCTCGAAGAAGCCTCTGCGGAAAAAACCGTTGGCAATGTCCATTTGGGCTTGTTGCGCATCCTGGGCAACAGCAGCGCCCGCAACAAGGGTAACAATGAAGAGCGTCCATGCCGTTTTCACGATTGCTCCATTCACAGGTCTTGCTCAAGCTCCTCGGTTAGCGCCGCGAACGAAACATTGTAGATGTCCGCGTTCTTGCACAAATTCAGAATAGAGATCGCGCGACCCAGCATCGCGTCCCGATCGCCGCGAATAATCACGGAGCCGCCGGGGAAGAGTTCCGAGACCCGGTCGAGAACTCCCTGCAATTGTTCGAGAGTAAGTTCACGGTTGTTGACGATGATTCTGCCGTCCGCGGCAAGATTAATGTATATCTCGCCCTGCGACCGGTCGCCTATCTCTGCGGCGCTTGCCGTGGGCAGTTGAATATCCAGTTCGCTCTCGAGCGTAGTAAACACTGCGGTGGTCATGAAGAACACCAGGATCAGAAAGACAATATCGATGAGCGGGGCGAGTTGAATCCCCTCGGATTCTTCACCGGCTCGGTGTCCAAACTTCATGTGTCCTCTCCCCGTGACAGCGCCTCGACAACTTCGCTGGCTTGGGCTTCTACCTCGGCAATGATCTTGATCACGCGGCCGCGCAGATAATAGTAGGCCAACATGGCCGGTATGGCGAGCATCAGCCCGGCCGCCGTGGTGATCATTGCCCGAGACACGTGGAAGGCCATGGCCAGCCCGCGGTTCTGGGCATCACCGTAGGCGATGGTTGAGAACGCGCCAATCATCCCCCACACGGTGCCGAGAAGTCCCAGCAGTGGTGCAATGACCCCGACGTTGTTGACGTACGAAATGCGCTGCCACAACGCGGTGGCGCCGCGTTCGCCTTCGCTTTCCATGGCCTCCTGAATGACGTAGCGATCGTGGCCGGCCATTTTCAGCCCGGATTTGATCACGCTGGCCAGCAGCTCATCACGGCCATCGCACATCTGATATGCGCCGCGGAGATCGCCGGCACGTATCTGGCTCAAGGCGCGTTTTAAGAGATTCGGCGGCACTTCACGCGCAGGGGTGACCGTGAAGAAGTAGAAGATGACCATCATAACCGTAATTACACTCAGCCCGATGATGATCCAGAGGATTGCTCCACCTTCCTGGATCATTCTCCCGAGTGTAAGGTTCTCGGCGGGAATCTCCCCACCGTGGGCCGCCACCGTCTGCCCTGTTCCAGGGTCAGGTTCTTGTGCATCCGAGATTACGGGTACGCACAAGATGCCCGCTGCCAACACCCCTGCCGCAAGCAAACTCCACCTCATCGTACGAAACACTCCTTTCCAGAATTTTTTCTCCACGAGACGTGTGCCTCGAGATTCATACGGTTTATTATGCCTTGGCGCCCGTTCTGGTTGCAAAGGACCCTCAGAAATCACCCCACTGGCTCCTGGAGAGCGCTGAGTAAATCATCGAGCACACGCCGGAACAATTCGCTCCGGCCCGTCTTATGATGGTAACGCCCGGTCACGGTATCGAGATGACTCCAGCCCTCGAGAATGCGGATGCGCTCGGGCCGGACCAATGTATGCGACCGTATCAGATCATGCCGCAGCAGGGTGGGATATACCGGAAACTTCCACCCTGCAATGACTTGCGTCTTGTATAACACAGTAGACTCACGGCCGTCGAGCAAGAGCTGGCTTTGGAGTGGCACAAGCCCATCGTTGACCCGGTATGTGCCGATGGGGTGGTTCGAACCGGCCGAATCGACCACCCCCATCAGACGCTGGCCGGCGCGCAGGCTGCCATTCATTACCCAGCGGTCCCAATAGGCGAACTCATCGCGAATTTCTCCATCCGAGGCGCGGGTGAATGCATCCCGCACGTCGATATATCCCGCATAGACAAAGAATTTATCCAGATGCATGCCGCCGCGCTCGGTAGGGGTAATGAGGTCGAGCCCTCCGCAATACGTATCCAGGAGTTCCGGCGGGACAAAAGTATCATCATCAATGCCAGGGATTTCGCGCGCGCCGGTGACGTTGGCATCGCGGGGAGAAAGCGTGAATTCGACAAAACCTTGGGACCTGTGCCATTGCCTGTAGGTTCGGATGGGAATCCCAAAGCCGCCGGCAGCATCGAAATTGGCCCATCCCGTATCGAGGTCGCTTTGCCGGTCAATACTCAAGAATCCGTTCAGCAGGAGTTCCGCAAACGTGCCTCTCAAGAGTTGGCCCGTGAAGGAATTCCGTGTGAGTCCAATCCTTGAAAGTGTGTGCCGAAGCCATGTGGGGGTGGCCAGAGGCGTTCCCATGTGCGTACCGCTCAAGGAGACTGCTGCAAGCACCCTTTCGGCGTGCTCGGGATAATTAACGAGAAACGCGCGCACCTTGAGACAGCCCTGGCTGTGCGAAAGAAAAGCGTAGGGCCCCCCGGGGAAATAGTAGCGTTTGCCGTCGACCTCGACCCCCACTTCCTCAGCTTGGTCAATGAAGCGCGCGAGATACGCCACGATACTCTCGGAAAACGAAGGATAGGTGCTGCAGAATCCGATGGGGGCCGTTACGCCGCTTATAGGATGGTTGAAGTTCCACACTTGAAAGTGTTCTCGTAAGAGGGCGGCTTCGTCACTGTGTTCGGCCCAGTGCTCGAAATCAGCCCACCGGTTCGTTCCCAATCCGTGAACAAGCAGCAGCGGCACCGGACCCGAGATAGTGTCGGGCGCCACCGGATAGAGTTCCCAGTTCTCTTTAGCTTCGGGCGCGGACGAGACGGGCAGAAAGTCGAACAGCTCAGGCAGGCCTTTGGACGCGTGCGGCTCTTGTTCCCGTGCAATCACATATTCACCCGGGTATCCGGCTTCATAGGCCGCATTTCCCGGGCTGGCCGTATCAGCCGGGGGAATACGCACATAAAGACCAGCGCTTACCCGGCGGTAGACCGACACCGTGCCGCCGGGCTCGGCCGGTCGGACTTGAATGACGACGGGCTCAGGGCCCACGGCACGAATTCTGAGCAATCGTGCGTCGTACACATGCGGATCCAGTTCTTCCGGGACCGGACCCGCCTCTTCCACCGTGACCGCCCGTCCCGTGACCGTGATGCCCTCCGGCAGGTGGACGGCGTGATGGAGAAATCTGGCAATTGCGCGCTGGCAATCCACCGCCGTCGAACCCTCTCCTGCCAAGGCGCGCTGAAGATGCCACTGAAAACCGACCACGCCCGCGCGGGCTTCAAAAGCAGGGAACAGCCCGAAGAACAACAAGAGAACTCCAACAGTTCTGCGCATCTGTCTTCCGGCCCTCCCTGCCAGCCTAAACAGCAGCCCTTGAGAAAAATGCCACGCCATGCCCTGATGGCCGCATGATATCGAATAGGCC